>JBMOEP010000098.1:0-6825 GCA_049314675.1 Phenylobacterium sp. | reverse complement strand
CCGAACCGGTCGGAGACGCTGACCTCTTCCTCGGCGTCCTCGGCGGCGGCGATCAGCCCGCGGTCCTCCACGTGGCCCCTCGGCATGAGGTGGCGCCGGTTCGAGGTAGCCAAGAACAGGACATTGGAGGGAGGGCCGGACACGCCGCCCTCGAGGGCGGACTTGAGCGCCTTCGCCGCCTCTGCGCCGTCCTCGAAGGACAGGTCGTCGCAGAGCACCACGAAGCGTTCGGGCCGCCCCCCCAGCAGGTCGAAAAGGCGGGGCAGGGCGGAGACCTCATCACGGTCCACCTCCACCAGCTTGAGGTCGCTGCGATCCGCGGCCATGGCCATGAAGGCGGCCTTGGCCATCGAGCTCTTCCCGGCGCCGCGGACGCCCCAGAGCAGGACATGGTTGAAGGGGAGGCCCGAGGCGAAACGCTCAAGGTTGGCGCAGAGGAGCGCCTTCTGGCGATCCACCCCCAAAAGGGCGTCGAGGGGCAGGGCGTAGTCCCTGGCCGGTGCGAACCGGGCCCGGGCGGCGTCATGGCGGAACAATCGCGCCAGACGGAAGTCGGGCGCCTCGGGGGCACTCGGCGCCAGGCGCTCCAGCGCCTCGGCGATACGGATCAGCAGGGGGGACAGGTCTTCGGTCATGCCATGTGATTAGCCATCCCGCCCCTCCATTGCAAAAGGTCGGTCGAGCGCATAGCTTCCGGCCACCCTGGAATGTGGGCGCGGTGCGCGCCCTCCCTTAATCGGAGAGCCTATGTTCGCCACGCCCGCCTTCGCCCAAACCGCCGCCGGTGCCTCCGCCGGCGGGATGCAGGCCATGCTGCTCCAGATCGCTCCGCTGATCGGCCTTTTCGCCCTGTTCTACTTCCTCATGATCCGCCCCCAGCAGAAGCGGATGAAGGCTCACCAGGACATGCTCGCCGCGCTGAAGCGCAATGACGTCGTGGTTCTGCCCTCAGGCGTGATCGGCAAGGTCATCCGGGTCGAGGATGCAGAGGTCGGTGTCGAGATCGCCCAGGGCGTCACCGTCAAGGTGGTCAAGGGCATGATCTCCAGTGTTCGCACACGGTCCGAGCCCGCCGCCAACGACGCAAAGGCCTAGGCCCGGGCTCATGCTCGCTTCCTCCCGATGGCGGCTGATATCGGTCGTCGCCGCCCTTATCTTCGGCGTGCTCTTCACGCTGCCCAACCTCCTGCCGGCCAACCTGCGCGAGGCCCTGCCGCTCTTCCTGCCGAAGCAGACCCTAAACCTCGGCCTCGACCTGCAGGGCGGCTCCTACCTCAAGCTGTCGGTCGACACCGGGGCCCTGCGCGTCGAGAAGACGACCAACCTGATCGAGGATATCCGGACCACCCTGAAGGGCGAGGATATTGCTTTCACCGACCTGGGCCAGGTGGGCCAGGACGTCACGGTCCGAATCACGGATGCTGGCCGGCAGAACGAGGCCCTCAACCTCCTGAGGTCCCGTCTCGGCGGCGCGGTATCCGAAGGCGGTAGCGGCCTCGAACTCGCCGCCCAGCCCGACCAGCGGATCCGGCTCGCCTTTTCCGCCCAGGCCCTGAACGCCGAGGCCAGCCGGGCCGTAGACCAATCGATCGAGATCATTCGTCGCCGCATCGATGCCCTCGGTACCCGGGAGCCGGCGATCCAGCGCCAGGGCCTGGACCAGATCGTGGTTCAGGCACCCGGCGAGAGCGATCCTGAACGCTTGAAGTCGATCATCGGCCAGACCGCCAAGCTGACCTTCCAGATGGTCGACGACTCCGTCTCCGTGGCCGAGGCGGCCGAGGGTCGGATCCCGCCAGGCTCAATCATTTTGCCGAGCCAGGCCGAGGGGCCCTTGCTGCTGAAGAAGCGGGCTGTGGTCACTGGCGAGATGCTCACCGAGGCCACCCAGGGTTTCGACGGCCGCTCCGGTGAGCCGATCGTGAATTTCCGTTTCAACGGCCAGGGTGCGGCCCGGTTCGGCGAGGTCACAGCCAGCAATATCGGCAAGCGCTTTGCCATCGTCCTTGATGGTAAGGTCATCTCGGCCCCGGTGATCCAGAGCGCCATCTTGGGCGGTTCCGGGCAGATTTCCGGTAATTTCACCGCCGAGTCCGCCAATGAGCTGGCGGTCCTGCTCCGGGCCGGTGCCCTGCCGGCGCCGCTCAGGATCGAGCAGCAGAACACTGTGGGCGCCGAACTTGGGGCCGACGCTGTTCGCGCAGGGGCCATCTCCCTGGCGATCGGCGCTGTGGCCATGTTCGCCTTCATCGTCCTCGCCTACGGCCTGTTTGGCGTCTTCGCCGCCCTGGGACTTATCCTGAACGTGCTCCTGATCATCGGTGCCATGTCCTTGACCCAGGCCACCCTGACCTTCCCGGGTATCGCCGGCATAATCTTGACCCTTGCAGTCGCCGTGGACGCCAACGTCCTCATCTATGAACGGGTCCGGGACGAGGCCCATCTGGGCCGTTCGCCCCTCCAGGCCCTGGAACACGGTTACGAGAGAGCGCTGGTGTCCATCCTGGATGCCAATATCACCAGCGCCATCTCGGCCGTCATCATGTTCATGTTCGGAGCTGGGGCCGTACGCGGCTTCGCCTGGACCCTGCTGATCGGCGTGATCACCTCGGTCTTTACGGCGGTGGTGGTAACCCAGCTGCTGATCGGCTGGTGGTACCGGGCGAAGAAGCCCAAGACCCTACCCATCGTCTAGAGGCTCCCATGCGCTGGCCCTTCATCCGAAACCTGCCGACAGAGTTCAACTTCGACTTCGTGCGATTGGCGCCGTTTGCCGCGGTGCTGTCCGCAATCCTGATCGCGGCATCGGTGGGCTCCTTCATCTTCCGGGGCCTGAACTTCGGCATCGACTTCGTGGGTGGTGCCTTGATCGAGGTGCAGACCCAGAAGCCCCTCGATATCGGCGGCCTGCGCCGGGTAATGACCGAGGCTGGAGGCGAGGACGCCCAGGTCCAGTCCCTGGGGGCGGGCAATGGGGCCATACTGAGGTATCGGGTGCCGAACGACGCCGACCTCAACCAGAGCACCCAGACCGTGAGGACAGCCCTTCAGAAGGCCTTCCCGGGGATTGAGATCCGCCGGGCCGAGACGGTCGGTGGAAAGGTCTCCGGCGAACTTGCGCGGTCGGGGGCCATCGCCCTCAGCGTCGCCATGCTGCTGATGCTCCTCTACATCTGGTTCCGCTTCCAGTTGCAGTTCGGGCTTGGGGCCATTGTCGCGGTGCTGCATGACGTGGTCCTGACCCTGGGCGTCCTGTCCGCCACCCAGCTTGAGGTCTCCATGACCTCCATCGCCGCCCTCCTGACCGTGATCGGCTACTCGATGAACGAGAAGGTCATCACCTTCGACCGACTCCGCGAGAACCTGAGGAAGTACAAGACCACCCCTCTCGCCGAAATCATCAACAGGTCTGAGAACGAGCGGCTGTCGCGGACCCTGATCACGGGCTCCACCGCCATCATCGCCCTCTCGGGGGCCCTGTTCCTGGGGGGGCCGGTCCTGCTGCCCCTCGTCTTCACCATGGTGTTTGGCGTGATCATCGGCACCTATTCGTCCATCTACGTCGCCCTGCCCATCATCCTGCTCTGGGGCGTGCGCCGGGACGACGAGGACGTGATCCCCCTCAAGCCGGCGGACGCTCGGCGCAGATGACCCGGGCGGCGCCGCAGGTCGACGCCTTCGGCGGTGGCGGGTTCCGGCTGTCCGGCGACTGGCAGCCGGGGTCCGTCCTGATCCTGGACGATGTCGCCCATCCCTGGCCCGTTACCTCGGCGGCCGCCCTGTCCGTAGAGACCCTCGCCCCGATCCTGAAGGCGGGACCTGCGGTCAGCGAGCTCCTGGTCCTGGGCATGGGCGCGTCCAACGCCCTGCCGCCGCGGGAGGTCCGCCAGGCCTTTCTCGCCGCAGGCCTGGGCCTCGAGTTCCTCGACACCCCAGCGGCGGCCCGGCTCTACAACCTGCTGACCTCGGAAGGCCGAAGGGTCGCCGCCGCCCTGATCGCAGTTTGATCCGGTTCAAACCGCTGCTTCCCGAGCCTGCCGAATGCCCTTAAGAAGGGTTTAAGGGTAGATTTGCAAAGGGCTGGAAAATGTCGAAACTTGTCTCGGGACTCCTGTCCAACCTGCGGAACACGATGATCCTGAGCTCGATCATCACGCTGGTTGTGGTGATTGGCTATATGCAACACGCTGGCGGGGTCGACGCGACCTTCATCCAGGCGGTGCTGCGCTTCGTGCACCTGGTGTTCGGCATCATGTGGATCGGGCTGCTGTACTATTTCAACTTCGTCCAGCTTCGGAAAATGCCGGAGATCCCGGCCGAGCTGAAGCCGGCGGTGTCCAAGTACATTGCGCCCGAAGCGCTCTTCTGGTTCCGCTGGGCAGCCCTGTTCACTTGGGTGGCCGGCGTCATCCTTGCCTACAACCGCGGCTACCTGTTCGATGCCTTCGCTCTGGGCCTGACCAGCCATAATCCCCAGCACAGCTTCATCGGCATGGGCATGTGGCTCGCCACCATCATGTTCTTCAATGTCTGGGTCTTCATCTGGCCGAACCAGAAGATCGCCCTGGGAATGGTTGAGGCCGACGCCGACGCCAAGGCCAAGGCGGCCAGGACGGCCATGCTGTTCTCGCGCCTGAACACCTTCCTTTCCATCCCCATGCTCGCCACCATGGGCATGAACCAGACCATCTTCGGCTGATCCCCGGATCTGACCGGAACGGACGGGCCCGCAGCTCCTGCGGGCCCGTTTTCCATTGAGCCCGACGCCCCAGGTCATGCCGGATCCAGATACGTCCTTACCCGGTGATCTCGACGCTGCGCTGGCGCGGACAGACCCCGATCGCTGGTTGTCCAGCCGTTTTGCCGCGGGCGCGGAGGCCCGCCGGGCCCTGGTGGCCCTCTACGCCTTTGACCAGGAACTGGCCCGCGCGCCGCGCTCCGCCTCGACCCCCCTTGTTGGCGAGATGCGCCTGGCCTGGTGGGGAGAGGTGTTGGCCGAGATGGCTTCCGGTGGCCCTGTCCGTCGCCATCCCGTCGCCCAGGCCCTGGCCGACGCGGCCCGAACCTTCAGCCTGGACCCCGGGGCCCTCGAAGCCCTCGTGGATGTCCGTTACCGGGAACTGGACCCCCGGCCCCTGACCCTGGAAGAGGCCCTGGAGTGGGCCGATGGTTCGGGCGGCGGCTGCGCCGTGCTGGCGGCGGCCATCCTGGACCCCGAATGCGATCCCGGCGCGGCGCGGGCTGGGGGCGGGGCCTGGTCGATCGGCCGCCTTGTCCGGACTGCAGGTCTCTCGCTGGATGCCGCCCAGGTCCCGATGGAGACCCGCCTTCAGGCGGCGCGCGCGGTGACAGCGCGAGCCTTCCCTGCGGTCGCCCACGCGGCCCTTGCCCGGGCCCGGGCCCGGGGTCGGCCGCCGTCAGACCTCGGGGATCGCCTGCGACTGATGGGTGCTGTGCTGACCGGGCGCGTCTGACGCCCAAGCCGCAAGGTCCGCCAGGGCGCGTTCGCCCATGGCGAGCTTGCGGCCTTGGCTCCGGACCTTAGAGCCCAGCCGGCGCCCGTCTGCGTCCCGCTTTGGGGCCTCTACCAGGGGCATGAGGCCGTAATTGATGTTCATGGGCTGGAAGGATCCGCGGCCGCCGTCCAGGTGCCCGCCCGTAATGTGGTTGACCAGGGATCCCAGCGCCGTCGTGGCCGGCGGCGCCTCCAGGGCTTGCCCCAGTCGCTCTGCGGCGGCGAGGCGACCGGCGAGCAGGCCCATGGCTGCGCTCTCCACATAGCCTTCCACGCCTGTGACCTGTCCGGCGAACCGGAGCCGGGGCTGGGCGTGGAGCCGAAGCTGGCGATCCAGGAGCCGGGGACTGTTCAGGAAGGTGTTCCGGTGCAGGCCGCCGAGCCGGGCGAAGACCGCCTTCTCCAGCCCGGGGATCATGCGGAAGATCTCGGACTGGGCCCCGTGCTTCAGCTTGGTCTGGAAGCCGACCATGTTCCAAAGGCTTCCAAGGGCGTTGTCCTGGCGCAGCTGGACCACGGCCCAGGCCTTGTCCTCCGGGCGGTGGGCGTTGGTCAGGCCGACGGGCTTCATCGGGCCATGCCGCAGGGTTTCCCGCCCGCGCTCCGCCATGACCTCGATCGGCAGGCAGCCGTCGAAGTAGGGCACGTTCTCCCACTCGCGGAATTCCGACTTCGGTCCCGCCAGCAGGGCGTCGATGAAGGCCTCGTACTGATCCCGGTCCATGGGGCAGTTGATGTAGGCCTGGGTGTCGCCGCCGGGCCCGGCCTTGTCGTAGCGCGACTGACGCCAGGCGATGTCCATGTCGACGGACTCCAGGGTCACGATCGGGGCGATCGCGTCGAAGAAGGACAATTCATCCTCCCCGGTCAGGCCCTGGATGGCTGCCGCCAGGTCGGGGGAGGTGAGGGGGCCCGTCGCGATGATGACGCTGTCCCAGTCGGCCGGGGGCTCGCCCGCCACCTCGCCTCGTTCGATCGTCACCAGGGGATGGGCGGTCAGACGCGCCGTCACGGCGGCCGAGAATCCGTCCCGGTCGACGGCAAGGGCACCCCCGGCCGGCACCTGGTGGGCGTCACCGCAGGCGAGGATCACGGAGTCGAGATTTCGCATCTCGGCGTGTAGCAGGCCCACCGCGTTCGACGTCCAGTCGTCGGCCCGGAAGGAGTTCGAACAGACCAGTTCGGCGAGCCCGTCCGTATGGTGGGCGTCGGTTCCCCGGACGGGGCGCATTTCATGCAGGATGACGGGGACGCCAGCCTGGGCGATCTGCCAGGCGGCTTCGGAACCGGCCAGGCCGCCGCCGATGACG
>JBMOEP010000097.1:0-6908 GCA_049314675.1 Phenylobacterium sp. | reverse complement strand
CAAAGCGTTCCCCGGCGTAGGCCGAGACCACCCGGGGCAGGAGCTTGTCGCGGGCGTAGGCCCTGGCGGACTCCCAGACCATCCGCTCATCCTCGGAAAGCCGCGAGGCGAGGTCGAGGGGGTCTTCCCAGCTGAAGGTCTTGGCTTCGGCGCCGGCGTCGAGGGCCATGTCGGTCTCCTGCAGTCGTGTAGACCGCTTTATGCGACGGATCGCGGCGCGGGTGTAGCCGGGTTTTGCGACTCAGCCACCCCGGGCGACGAAGGGCCCGTTCCGGAAACCCTCTGACGCCTTCCCATAGAGGAAGGGCTCGCCAGCCTCGGTATCCACCCGGCCTCCTGCCGCGGCAAGGATGGCGTGGCCGGCAGCGATGTCCCATTCCATGGTCGGGCCCAGGCGCGGGTAGATGTCAGCGGCACCTTCAGCTATCCGGCAGAACTTGATGGACGAGTCCATGGCTTCTGTCGCATCGAAGCCATGTCGGTCAGTCAGTGTACGGAGCACCTCCGGCTTCATGGTATGGCTGATAAGGGCGACCGCACCGCCAGGGGGCCAGGGCCGCACAGCCACCGGAGCCGCCGGGGCTCCGGCGATCCTCTTGAAAGCCCCACCCGGGGCCGTGAACCAGGTCTCGCGGGTGGCTGGGGCGCTGATGGCACCTGCCACCGGAACGCCGTCGACAACCAGGGCGATGTTGACCGTGAAGTTGGGGTCGCCCCGAACGAAGGCCTTGGTGCCGTCGACGGGATCCACAAGGAGGAAGACGGAACCGATCAAACCGGGCGTCCCAAACTCGCTGGCATGCTCTTCCGAGACCACGGTGATGCCGGGCGCTATCGCCGCGAGCCGTGCCAGGATCAGGGTCTCGGCGCGGCGATCCGCCTCGGTGACCGGGCTGTCATCCGACTTGCGGTCCACGGCAAGGCCGCTGTTCCAGAGTGGCCGGACGAGGTCTGCAGCCTCTTCGCAGAGGTCAGCCAGAAGGGCTCCGAACCGGGCGTCTGGGATGAGCATGGCCAAGCCTCCTGTGCGGCCGCCTTCCTAGATGTGCCGGGCAGTTTCCCAAAGCGGCAAATCAGGCCAGTTTCGTCCGATCATGTCCGACGCCTTACCCACTCTGCCGGAGGACGCCCGCCGCGAGCCGCCCGCGCCGCGCACCGCGGAGATCGCCGCTTATCTCGCTGCGCGTATGTGCCATGACTTCATCAGCCCGGTCAGCGCCATGGTCAGCGGGTTGGACCTGCTGGATGACCCCTCTGCTCAGGACATGCGCGAAGACGCTATGGGCCTGATCTCGGCCTCGGCCCGGAAGCTGGCAGACCAACTCGGATTCTGCAGGGTCGCCTTCGGCGCCTCAGCTTCGGCGGAGGTCTTCGACTCCCGTGAACTCGGCCGGCTCGCTGAAGGCCTTTTCCGCCACATCCGGGCCGAACTGGACTGGCAGGTCGCAACCCCGGCCCTCCCCAAGCCTGCTGCGAGGGCGCTACTAAATCTCTCCCAGCTTGCCGGAGCGGCCCTGCCAACCGGAGGCGCTGCCCGCATCCAGGCCGAGGAACGTGAAGGCTTCATCCTCATCCGGGCCCGCGCCGACGGTGCCCGGGCCCGCCTGCGCGCCGAGGTTTCCGACGGCCTCGCCGGTTTGCCTATGGGCGAAGGTCTGCATGGGTACTGGGTCCAGGCCTACTACGTCCACCTGTTCGTCACGGACGCCGGCGGGACTGTCCGCGTAGATTCCGGGCCGGGGACCATCGACTTCCTCGCCGCGCTTCCGGCCTGAGCCCGGCCGTCCGCAAAGTCGACAACGGCTCCTTAACCAAAATCTGGTCTTAACCAAAAGCTGGAAACGTCGTCGGGGGGAGGGTCGCCCTTGAAGTCCTGTCTTATCGCTGACGATAGTCCCGTTGTCCGGCTGGTGGTCCGCAGGCTTCTCGAGGCCACCGGACATCATGTCCGCGAAGCGCCGGACGGTGCCCAGGCCCTGGCGGCCTGCCAGGAGGACATGCCGGACGTCGTCCTGCTGGACTGGCGAATGCCCGTAATGAATGGACTGGAATTCCTGGTCCGGCTTAGGCGGTTGCCCGGCGGGGTCGGCCCTTGCGTAATCTTCTGCAGTGTCGAGTCGGACCCTGGAATGATCGGCCAGGCCCTGGCCTCCGGCGCCAACGAATACGTGATGAAGCCCTTTGACCGCGAAATCCTGGCGGGAAAACTGTCCCTCGTGGGGGCGGCTTGACGCCCGGAGAACTCGAACTCGTCGCCCGGCTCTGCCTGATGCGGACCGGCCGCCGGCTGGACACCTCGGTTCCGGAGAGGATAGCTGCTCGCCTGGGCATTGTTGCCCGCCGCGAAGGCTATGGAAGTGTCGACGACCTGCTTCTCGCGCTTCGCACCAGCGAGGCCGAGCGACTGGCCTGGCCGGTCGTGGAGGGCCTCACTGCCTTTGAGCGGGGCTTCATGGAGGACCCCAGGGTCCTGAAGCAGGTCGCCGGGCGAATCCTTCCACACCTTGCCGGGATTAAGGGTGACGATCCGGTGCGGATCTGGTGCGCTGCGGCAGGGGCAGGCCAGGATCCCTATTCCCTCGCCATCCTCGCCCAGGAGGCGGCGGCAAGGATGGGCGGCGACCTCCAGGTCGAAATCTACGCGTCGGATTTATCCGTGAAGGGGATCGAGCGGGCGAGGACGGGCATCTTCAGCCACTTCGAGATCCAGAAGGGCCTGTCTGCCCGCCAGATGATTGACCACTTCCAGCCTGTGGAGGGGGGCTGGCAGGCCTCCTCCAGCCTGCGCGACATGATCCGTTGGCGCCGTGTGAACCTGTTCGCGGACACGGTGGGTTCCATGCGCTTCGACTTGGTGGTCTGCCGGGGGGTACTGCCGCAGACGGCGGCACATGTACGGCCCACGGCAGTCCTCAACCTTGCCCTGTCCCTGATGGAGGACGGATTCCTGGTTCTTGGGCGGGGGGAGGGCGAGGGCGAGGCCGACCTGGCACCTGCGCTCCTGGCCCTGCCCGGGCTGGACGGCATCTACGCACGAAACCCCGCCTTCCGGATGTTGGAGGTTTAGGTTCCCGTCTCAGCGGGGCCTGCGGGCTCCCAGCAGCGAACTGAAGATTCCCGCTGCCAGGCGCGGGTTGCGCAGGGCGGTCACGCCCGCCGCGGTCGCCACCAAGGCGCCGAACAGGGCGAAGATCGGCCGTCGGCGCGCGAGTTCCAGAAGGTCTGAGCCCACATCCCTTTCACCGTCTACAGGGGGCCTTCCGCGCTTCGATCCGGCGAAGATCAGCAGGGTCAGGCCAGCGACGACGAGGATCAGGAGACAGGCAGCCGCCACCGCCGCCGCAGCGCCGGCCGCCCCGAGGGTGGGCTCCAGGACGGCGAAGAGCGCTAGGGAAAGCGCCACCACGAAGACGGCCGAAGCCGCCGCCATGGCGGCGGCTCCGCAGATCATGAGGAGGAGGCGGCCAAGCCTCAACGGTTACGTCCGCCGGCCAGCAGAAGGCCGATCAGGATACCGACGCCAACGGCTATGCCTGTGGCGGCCACAGGGCGTTCACGGACCCGGCCTGCGACATAGCGCTGGGCGTCGTCGATATGGTCCGACGCTTCAGAGGCATAGGCCTTGCTGTGATTGCGGATCTGCTCGACGCCCTCGGTGACGGCCTTCTCGATCCGCCGGGCGGCGTCGGCCAGGGTGTGCTCAGCGTGGTCGACGGCGTCGCTGGCCGCTTCAGAGGTGGACTTGATGGCCGAGCGGGCGGCGCGGACGGTCTTGTCTACAGTGGCATCAGACATCTGGGTTCTCCTTGGGCCTCAGCCCCTTTGATCAGACCGGGGAAATGGTCCCTTCTCCGGCGAGTTGCAAGGCTGGGGGAATCCCTAGGCGCCGTCTTCCAGCAGGAATTCGATCATGGCCGGAACGGCCGCGCGGTCCTGGAGCATGAACATGTGGCCGCCGTCGAAGAACCTCAGGACCGATCCCCGCAGCGCAAGGGCCAGGTTCAGCTGGCTGAGGGGCGGCGCGATGCCGTCGAACCGGCCGGCGGCGATCAACACCGGCGTGCGGACGGCGGGAAGGGCCTCCCAGACGTCGTGTCCGGCCCGGGCCTCGATCTGCCGCCGGGCCCCCATCTCGCGGCCGGGCTCCCCAGCGAAGGGATCGGTCGCAGACAGGGCGATGGCCTCGGCATAGCGTTCGGGGTGGGCTTCAGCCCAGGCCGCGCCGAGCCGCGTGTCGTTGACCGGCAAAAGATGGCGGGCCCGGGCTTCGCCCTTCAGGTGGCCGATCTCATGGAAGGGGAAGGAACTGCCACCGGCCCCGCCTGGCGAGGTGCAGGCCAGCACCAGGCGCCGCACCCGGTGCGGGTGCCGCACCACCAGGTTCTGAGCGACCATGCCCCCGAAGGAGACTCCGATGACCAGGGCATCTTCCCAGCCCAGGGCGTCCATCAGTCCTGCGGCGTCGTCAGCATAGTCGGCCATGGAATAGGGGTGGTCGGGCTTCTCCGACTGGCCCAGGCCCCGCTGGTCATACGCCACCAGCTCGAAGGCCCGGGCAAAGGGGCCGTCGAGCATGTTCGGTCGGACCCTCAGGTCGCCCCCGGTCCCTGAAATGAACAGCAGCCGCGGTCCCTCGCCGATGCGTTCATAGTGGATGTCGAGCCCGTTGGCGGTGACTTTGGGCATGATCAGTCCCTGTGGATCGGGTCGATCCAGCGGACCTCCCGCGCCGGTTCGACGGGCTCGATGTCGAGGTTCACGACCACCGCCTCGCCGTCGCTGCGCACGAGAACGCACTCGAGGGTCTCGTCCGGGGAGGCGTTGATCTCCTGGTGCGGAACGAAGGGCGGAACATAGATGAAGTCGCCCGGACCAGCTTCGGCGGTGTACTCCAGCCGTTCGCCCCAGCGCATCCGGGCCCGCCCGCGGACAACATAGATGACGCTCTCCAGCGGGCCGTGGTGATGGGCGCCCGTACCGGCGCCAGCATGGATGTGAACGGTCCCCGCCCAGAGCCTGCGCGCGCCCACCCGCGCAAAGTCGATGGCCGCCGCGCGGTTCATTCCAGGGCTCTGAGTCGTATTGCCGTCAAGCTGGTCCCCGGGCACCACTCTTACGCCGGTATGCTCCCAGCCGTCCCCCGGAACCGCCTCTTCCGACATCTTCGCCTCCCGTCGAAATCGTGTACAATTCCATGCAGCGCCAGAAGCGCATCGTTCGCAAGTCTGTATCGGCTTCTGGGTCGACCGGAAGCTGGGGAGGTGAGGTCCAGTGCAGCTTCCGCTTCGCCAGCCGGACGACCCCGGCCTCGACCCACCCCGTCCCTGGCGGGAAGGCGACGACGGGGCTGGGCATAGGGCATTGTGCGGTTGCGGGGCGTGTGCGGTCCGTCAGGCCGAAGGGGAGTCCTCGCCAGTCTTCGCCTATCTCAACGTCAACGAGCGCGGCGGGACAGCCTCCAACGGCAAGACCAGCTTCACCCTCGACCAGGTTGCCAACCGCCTCACCGGGGGTGAGGCCGGCTGGGGCGTCATGGGCCAGCCTTTCACCATCAGCTACGCCTTCCGGGCGGCCGAGCCCTCCAACATGCCTAGCGGGACCACCGGGTTCTCCCGGTTCAACGACGCCCAGATCCGCCAGGCTGAAAAGGCCCTGCAGGCATGGGCCGACGTCAGCGGCATCCAGTTCCTCCGTGTCGGTTCCGGCGAGAGCGGCGAGACCGCCTACTCCGACTTCGCAGTGATGCTGTTCGCCAACTATACCGATGGGCCCGAAGGTGCGGCGGCCTTCGCCTACTATCCAGGCTCCCTGGACTTCTCGGCGCGGTCCGGCGACGTCTGGATCGACTCCACGTCCAGCTACAACCAGCAGCCATCGGCTTCCAACTACGGCGGCCTGGTCCTGGTGCACGAGATCGGTCACGCCCTGGGTCTCGCCCATCCGTCAACCTATCCCTCCACGGGGACGCCCACCTACGCCGCCGACGCCAGCTATTTCGAGGACAGTCGCCAATACACTGTGATGAGCTATTTCGGTGGCTTCAACACGGGCGCCTTCCTGCCGGGATACTCCGCCGTGCCCCTGCTGGATGACATTGCCGCCATGCAGGCCGAGTACGGCCCCAACATGGCGACCCGGACCGGCGACACGGTCTACGGCTTCAACTCCAACTCTGGCAGGCCCTGGTTCGAGGCCGTGAGCGCGACCTCGGTCATGCAGTGGGCCGTCTGGGACGCGGGCGGGCGCGATACCTTCAATTTCTCGGGCTACCCCGACAGCCAGGTCATCGACCTGAGGCCGGGCTTCTTCTCGGACGTAGGCGGCTACCGGGGCAATGTGGCCATCGCCCGGGGGACCGACATAGAGGATGCCATCGCCGGCGCCGGCAATGACAGCCTGACGGGAAACAACCTCGCCAACCGCCTGACGTCCGGGGCGGGATCCGACACGGTCCTCGGCGGCGATGGCGGCGACACCCTGATGGATGCCTCCGGCTCCAACTACCTGCGCGGCGAGGCCGGTGAGGACTCCCTCTCCGGGGGTTCGGGCTTCGACGACATCAACGGCAACATGGGCAATGACACCCTGCACGGGAACGACGGCGAGGACTGGGTCGTCGGCGGCAAGGACAACGACCTGATCTTCGGCGATGCGGCCTGGGACATTGTCTACGGCAACATGGGCAACGACACCGTCGACGGCGGCGCCGGGAACGACTGGGTCCGGGGCGGCCAGGGCGAGGACTCCATCCTGGGTGGGGCCGGCGACGACTGGATCTGGGGTGACAAGGGCAACGACACGATCAGCGGCGGCGCCGGGGCGGACATCTTCCACAGCCTGGTGGGCGCGGCCATCGACCGGATCACCGACTTCAACTACGCCGAGGGCGACCGGCTGGTGCTGGATGG
>JBMOEP010000096.1:0-7035 GCA_049314675.1 Phenylobacterium sp. | reverse complement strand
GATGGCGACGCGGTCGCCCCGCTTCACGCCCCGGGCGGCCAGCCAGTTGGCGACACTGGCGACCAGGCGGTGGGCCTCGCCATAGGTGACGCGCTCACCTTCGAAGACGATGTAGGTGCGATCCGCGAAGACGGCCGTGGAGAGCCAGACCGCGCGGACATTAGGCGGGGCGTTCTTGTACACCTTCAGCGGAGCGCCGCGAACCTCCTGCACGGTGAGTTCAAAGGGGGCGCCCGGCGCGGTCAGCTCATCCCACGCCGTCTTCAATTCTTGATAATGCAACTCGTCTCTCCTCCCAGGGGGCGTGGCGCGATCCCGGCCTTCATCCCGTCTGAATTTATATGGCGCACCGACCGGGAAAAGGGAACTGTCGGCAATGCATGGGCAGTCTGGGCATGGGCAGTCTGGCGCAGTGCCCCTTGGTCCTCGCGTTACGGGGCGTTATGGGGGCGGACCCGGAGACCTGACCATGAACCGCCTCGACCGCAAGGACGCCAGCCCCGCGACCCAAGCCGCCCTCGAGGCGGCCCGTGCGACCCTACCCCCGGAAGATGGCGAAGACTTCGGCCTGGCCCGGCGCGGCTTCATCGCCACCATCCCCGACGCTGACATCCCCGGTGCCTGGAGCTTGAAGCCCTACGCCTTCCTGGAGAACGAGACGCCTGCGGCTACCGTCCATCCGGGCCTCTGGCGGCAGGCGCGCCTGAACGGCATCCACGGCCTGTTCGAGGTGACGCCGGGAGTCTACCAGGTCCGGGGCTTCGACATTTCGACGGTCACCTTCATCGAGGGCGAGACCGGCTACATCGTCATCGATCCCCTGACCTCGGCCCAGCCGGCCCGGACCGCCCTGGAGCTTATGCGAGCGCATCGGGGCGAGCGGCCCGTGAGCGCGGTCATCTACACTCACAGCCATGTCGACCACTACGGCGGGATCCTGGGCGTGGCCTCTCCCGAGGAGATCGCGGCGGGACTGCCGATCATCGCTCCCGAGGGCTTCCTCAAGGAGGCGGTCAGCGAGAACGTCCTGGCCGGCAACGCCATGAGCCGACGGGCGACTTACATGTATGGGGCCCTGCTCCAGAAGGACGCGAAGGGCCATGTGGACTCCGGCCTGGGCAAGGGAGTTTCCGGTGGCCGGGTCGCCCTGGTGCCACCCACCATCTCGATCTCGCGGACGGGCGAGCGGCTGGAGGTGGACGGGATCGAAATCGTCTTCCAGGTGACCCCCGACGCCGAGGCGCCGGCCGAGATGAACTTCTACTTCCCGAAGTTCCGTGCCCTTTGCATGGCCGAGAACTGCACCTGCCACCTGCACAACATCTACACGCCCCGGGGCGCCCAGGTCCGCGACGCCAAGTCCTGGAGCGGCTACATCAATGAGGCCAGAGACCTGTTCGGCCGGGAAGCCGAGGTCATGTTCGCCAGCCACCACTGGCCACGCTGGGGTGGGGCGGAGATCGACGTCTTCCTGCGCAAGCAGCGCGATCTCTACAAGTTCATCCACGACCAGACCCTGCGCATGGCCAACCACGGGATGAACGCGCCTGAGATCGCTGAGGTCCTGCGCCTGCCGCCGACCCTGGCCTCGGAGTGGTACACCCGCGGCTTCTACGGAACCGTCAGCCACAACGCCAAGGCGGTCTACCAGCGCTACCTTGGCTGGTTCGACGGCAATCCGGCCCACCTCAACCCCCACCCGCCGGTCGAGACCGGGAAACGCTATGTAAGCGTCATGGGCGGCGCCGAGGTGGTCATGGCCGAAGCCCGCAGGGCCCAGGCGGAAGGCGACTATCGCTGGGGCGCCCAGGTACTGAACCACCTGGTCTTCGCTGATCCGGACAACGAAGAGGCTCGCGCCCTGCAGGCGGACCTCCTTGAACAGATGGGCTACCAGTCCGAGTCCGGCCCGTGGCGGGACTTCTACCTGATGGGTGCCCAGGAGCTGCGGACCCCGATCCCGGCCTCTGCGACCCCCCGCCAGGCGGCGCCTGGCCAGTTGCGGAACCTGCCGGCGGAAAGCCTGCTGGACAGCCTGTCTGTCCGACTCAACGGCGAGGCTGCAGGCGCACTGGATCTGGAACTGACCGTGCGCTTCACCGGCGGGGAGGGAGTCTTCACCCTGAAGGTCGAGAACGCCGTCCTGCACCATCGAACGGGAGAGGGCGCTCCTGAGGTTGCCCTCAGCCGGGACCAGCTGATCGACCTTGTCCTTGGCGAGGCCGAGTTGAAGGACGTCGCGGCGGGCCAGCCGGGTGAGCCTGCGCTAGCCTCCCTGTTGTCCGTGCTGGACCGGTTCGACCTCTGGTTCGGGATCGTGACGCCCTGAGGGTCAGATCCGCCGCTCGCGGCCTTCCCACCAGGGCTCGCGCAGCTTGCGCTTGAAGATCTTGCCGGAGTCCTCCCGGGGCAGGGCGGCGCTGAACTGCACCTCCCGGGGAACCTTGAAACCGGCCAGCTGCCCGCGGATCCAGAGCTTCACCTCGTGCGGGTCGATCTCCTGGCCCTCCTGGGGCTGGACGACGGCGCACAGCGCCTCGCCGTACTCGTCGTCGGGAATGCCGAAGACGGCGCAATCGGCCACGCCGGGCATCTTCAACAGGATGGCCTCGATCTCGGCAGGATAGATGTTGACCCCACCGCTGATCACCATGTCCGAGCTGCGGTCACATAGGTGCAGGAAGCCGTCGGCGTCGAAATAGCCAATGTCCCCCGGCGAGATCAGGCCGAACTTTTCGGCCCTCCGGCGCTTGGCGTCATCTCCGTGATAGGTGAAGTCCACCGACCCGAGGTTTCGACCCAGCACCTCTCCGGGCACTCCGACAGGACAGTCGTTCCCCAGCTCATCGACGACACGCACGACAGCATTGGGCATGGGCTTGCCGACCGTCCCCGGGTGGGCCAGCCACTCCTCTGCGGTGCAGAAGGTGACATTCCCCATCTCTGTGGAGCCGTAGTACTCGTTGATGACCGGGCCCCACCAGTCGATCATCTCGCGCTTCACCGACGGCGAGACCGGGGCAGCGGCATGGGCCACGAACCGGAGCGATGACAGGTCGTACTGGTCCCGCACCGCCTGCGGCAGCTTGACCAGCCGGTTGAACATGATGGGCGCCATGTTCAGGTGGGTGACCCGCCTTTCCTGGATCAGGCCCAGCAGGGCCTCCGGATCAAACCGCGGCATGACCACGACGTTCGCCCCGATGCTCACTGAGATGTTGGAATGGGCGTTGGGGGCGGAATGGTAGATGGGCCCGACCACGGCAGTGACGATCTCCTGCGGGCGGTCCATCCAGTCGGCATAGCCGTAGGAGCGCAGGAGCATGGCCGTGCGGGCCTGGGCCGGTTCGTTACTCGCCACCCCGCGCTTGACGCCCTTGGGCCGCCCCGTGGTGCCTGAAGTGTAGATGATCGTGCTCGGTGCCCGGCGGGCCTCGCCGGACCAGGGCGCGAAGCCCTCAAGCCAGGTTCCCCATTCCAGGTCTCCGGGTACGACGGCGCCAGCCTCAGGCGGCAGGCCATAGGCGGCGGTGATCTCGGGGGGCGTGCGGACGCTGATGACCCGGACGCCTTCGGGGACCGCCGGCCGCAGGTTTGCCAGGAGGTCGGCGTGGATGACCAGAACCCGGGCACCACAATCCTTCAGGACATAGTCCGCCTCGTCCAGGGTGCAGTGCCAGTTCACGGCCACCGGGAAGGCGCCCAGGATCCCAGCCGCCTGACCGACCTCGAAGAAGGCGACTTCGTTGCGGAGGCAGAAGGCGATGGCGTCGCCCTCGCGCACCCCCAGGCTCTCCAGGCCCGTCGCGGCCTTCAGGGCGCGCTCGCGGATGGCCTCCGCCGAGGTCTCGCGATCTCCGCACCAGAGCTTTCCCATGTCGTTTTCTCCCGTTCCGGGGATGCAAACACGAGCCTGGCCCGATGGAAAGTGCAGGGAGGGTTTGTCGAAGGGTGAGGATGGACGGCAGGGACCCCGTCATGTCACTTTGGGCACCTGCGAGGCACCGCCTCGAGGCACCCCTGACCCTCCTTGAGAAACAACCCATGCCCGACCGGATCACCTCGCCATTTGGCACCTTCAGCACCGCCCGTGAGGTCGTGGCGGGCAGGGATCTCACCGGCCGGACGGCCATGGTCACGGGGGCGGCCACCGGCATTGGCATCGAGACGGCCCGGGCCCTGGCCGAGGCCGGGGCGGAGGTCATCATCGCGGCGCGCAAGCCGGACCTGGCGGCGAGCGCCGCAGCGGATATCAACCGGACCGCCAAGGGGCCCGGGGCGCGGTTCGAGATGCTGGACCTGTCCAGCCTCGCCTCGGTCCGCGCCCTGGGCGCGCGCTGGGCAGACCGGCCCCTGGACCTCCTGATCAACAATGCCGGCGTCATGGCCTGTCCCCTGGACCGTACGGCCGACGGGCTGGAGATGCAGATCGGCACCAATCACTTCGGGCACTTCCTGCTGGGCGTGCTGCTGGCGCCCGCCCTGGAGGCCGGCGCCCGGAAGTCCGGAACCTCCTCCCGACTGGTGAGCCTGTCGTCGATCGGCCACAGGCGCTCGGACCTCAACTGGGACGATCCAAACTACCGGACCCGTCCCTACGAGAAGTGGGAGAGCTACGGGCAGGCCAAGACCGCCAACAGCCTGTTCGCCGTTGGCTTCCACAAGCGGTTTGCCGGCCGCGGGGTAACCGCCAACGCCGTCATGCCGGGCGGGATCATGACCCCGCTGCAGAGGCACATGGAGCGGGCGGAAATGGTTGCCATGGGCTGGATCGACCCCGAGACGGGCGCGGTCCGCGAAGGCTTCAAGACCCCGGAACAGGGGGCCTCCACCAGCATCTGGGCGGCCGTCGGCCCGGAACTCGAAGGCGTCGGGGGCCTGTATCTCGAGAACTGTGGCGAGGCCGGGCCCTGGACCACCGATGCGCCCTACGTGGGCGTGATGCCCTACGCCCTGAACCCGGAAAGCGCAGATCGCCTGTGGGCGCTCTCACTTGAGGTGACGGGGGCTACCGATCCAGGGTGATATTGATTCCGTTGATGCTGCCTAAAAGAACTATCGATTTGTCCAATCGGCTTCGCCTTCCTACATAGACAGCCTGACGTCGCGGATCTCTGGCGGCGCAAGGAGAAGGAAGCGACATGTCATCTGCTGAAGGCCAATGCCCGTTCGGACACGGCGGTCGGACCACCGCCAGGATGCAGTCCAATGCCGACTGGTGGCCAAACCGGTTGAACCTGAAGATCCTGGGCCAGCATTCGGCGAAGGCCGACCCTATGGATGCGGGCTTCGACTACGCCAAGGCGTTCCAGTCGCTCGACCTTGCCGCGGTCAAGGCCGACCTGCACGCCCTGATGACAGACTCGAAGGCCTGGTGGCCTGCAGACTGGGGCCACTATGGCCCCCTGTTCATCCGCATGGCCTGGCACAGCGCCGGCACCTACCGGATCTCCGACGGCCGCGGCGGCGCGGGGACGGGCAACCAGCGCTTTGCGCCCATCAACTCCTGGCCGGACAACGGCAATCTCGACAAGGCCCGCCGCCTGCTTTGGCCGATCAAGAAGACCTACGGCAACAGCCTGTCCTGGGCCGACCTGATGATCCTGGCCGGCAACGTCGCCATGGAGTCCATGGGCTTCAAGACCTTCGGCTTCGCCGGCGGCCGCGCCGACATCTGGGAACCCGAGGAGGACATCAACTGGGGTGCCGAGACCGAATGGCTGGGCGACAACCGTTATTCCGGTGACCGCGTCCTGGCCAACCCTCTTGGGGCGGTCCAGATGGGACTGATCTACGTCAATCCGGAGGGTCCCAATGGCAATCCCGATCCCGTCGCCTCTGGCCGCGACGTGCGCGAGACCTTCGCCCGCATGGCCATGAACGACGAGGAGACTGTCGCCCTGGTGGCCGGCGGTCACACCTTCGGCAAGGCTCACGGCGCCGGCCCCGACTCCCATGTCGGACCCGAGCCCGAAGGTGCACCCATGGAAGCGGCTGGCTTCGGCTGGCTCAGCACACATGGCTCCGGCAAGGGCGTGGACACCATCACCAGTGGCATTGAAGGCGCCTGGAAGCCCAACCCCACCACCTGGGACAACGGCTATTTCGACATGCTGTTCGGCTACGAGTGGGAACTGGTGAAGAGCCCCGCCGGCGCGCATCAGTGGCGGGCCAAGGACGTGCGCCCCGAGCACATGATCCCCGACGCCCACGATCCGTCGGTCAGGCATGCGCCCATGATGACCACGGCGGACCTCTCCCTGCGGTTCGACCCGCTCTACGAGCCCATCTCCCGCCGGTTCCACAAGGACCCGCAGGCCTTCGCCGACGCCTTCGCCCGCGCCTGGTTCAAGTTGACCCACCGCGACATGGGGCCCCGCGCCCGCTATCTCGGGTCGGACGTCCCGGCCGAGGTTCTGATCTGGCAGGACCCCGTGCCGGCGGTGGACCATCCCCTGGTCGACGCCGCCGACATCGCGGCCCTGAAGGCCGAGGTCCTCGCCTCGGGCCTGTCGGTCCCTGAACTTGTCACCACGGCCTGGGCTTCTGCCTCGACCTTCCGCGGGTCAGACAAGCGGGGAGGGGCTAACGGTGCCCGGATCCGCCTGTCGCCGCAGAAGGACTGGGAGGTCAACCAGCCGACCCAGTTGGCCCGGGTCCTTGCGGCCCTGGAAGGGATCCGTTCCCGCTTCAACGCCGCCCAGTCCGGCGGCAAGAAGATCTCCCTGGCCGATCTGATCGTGCTGGCAGGCTCCGCCGCCGTCGAGTCCGCGGCGAAGGCTGCCGGCCAGACGGTCAGCGTGACCTTCACGCCGGGCCGGACGGACGCGACGGCTGAGCAGACCGACGCCCATTCCTTCGCCGTGCTGGAGCCCCGGGCCGATGGCTTCCGCAACTACCGTGCCGCTGGCGTGACGGCGCCCGGCGAGGAGCTGCTGATCGACCGGGCCCAGCTCCTGACCCTCACTGCTCCGGAGATGGCGGTCCTGGTCGGCGGCCTTCGGGTCCTGGGCGCCAACCCCGGCGGCGCGGCCC
>JBMOEP010000095.1:0-7087 GCA_049314675.1 Phenylobacterium sp. | reverse complement strand
CCTCCTGGGCTTTGCAGCGGTAACGGGCGAGATCGGGCTTTCCGCCGTCCTCCTCTATCTCGGGGGGGTCTTCTGGACCCTGGGCTACGACACGATCTACGCCGTCCAGGATCTGGAGGATGACGCCCTGGCCGGTATCCGCTCCTCCGCCCGCCGGCTCGGCCGCTCTGCCCCGAAGGCGGTCCTTGGCGCCTATATCCTGGCCTTCCTCCTGGCCCTGGCCTGCGCCTTCACGGCCCGCCTGGGGCCCCTCTTCCCGCCCTTGGCCGCGGGCTATGGCCTGATCCTGTCCCGGCAGGCCGCCCGGCTGGACATGGACGACCCCACAGGCGCCCTGACCCTCTTCCGCGCCAACGCCCTGGCTGGCCTTGTCCTGTTTGCGGCCCTCGCCGCCGGGCAGTTCGGGCAGGGGCTTTGGGGCGGAGGGGGCTTGTAGAGCGGCGGGCGGGACACGATAGTCTCTTCCAACCGCCAAGGAGGCTGACATGGCCGATGACGCCCTTCCGACCATCCTTCAGCTGACGCCCATGGATGACGACTACCGCCGGGACCCGGCCGGCGTCCTGGCCAGGCTCCGCAGCGCCTGCCCCGTCCACCACGACGCCTTCAGCGGGGCCACCTTCGTGTCCCGCTATTCCGACGTCCGGGGCGTGGCCACGGACCTGACCCTCTGGCGCGACCCCCTGCTCGCCGATCCGGACAGCCGGCGCCTGCAGCGGTTTGATCCGCCCGACCCAAGCCTGCCGCGCAGCGAGACCTCCAGCATCCTGACCCTGGATGACCCGGACCATGCCCGCATCCGAGGGCCCCTGTCCCGCGCCCTCTATGCCCGGGTGGCCCGCTTCCGGCCTGAGGTCGAGCGCATCGTCGACGAGGCCCTAGACCGGATCGGCGACCGGGCCGAGTTCGACCTGATGGACCTGTTCTGCGTCCCGATCCCGATCGACGTGATCGCCTCGATCCTGGGCGTGCCCCATGACCAACTCGAGGCCTTCCGGGACTGGTCCGAGGGCCTGATCCAGGGGCTCAACCCTTTCCGGAACCCTGACCAGACCACCCACATGGAGCGATCCAGCTTCGCCCTCACAGCCTATTTCGCTGAAGCCATCGCCGACCGGCGCGCCCATCCCCGTGATGACCTCATCTCGGATATGGTCCGCCTGCAGGCGGAAGGCACGCCGATCAGCGACACCGAGCTGCGCATCAACCTCACGGCCCTGCTGGTGGGCGGCAACCTGACCACTACCGACCTGATCGGCAATGGCGCACGCCTTCTCATGCTGAACCCTTCGGAGAAGGCCAAGTTGATGGCCGACCCCGGCCTGGCCTCCGCCCTGGTGGAGGAGGTCCTGCGGTTCGACCCCCCGGTCGACGCCACCTCGAGGATCGCCTCCCGAGACCTCGAGATCAGCGGTTGCCCGATCTCTAAGGCGCGCAGCGTCAACCTGCTCCTGAGGGGGGCCAACCGGGACCCTGAGGCCTTCGAGGACCCTGACGCCTTCGACATCACCCGCAAGAAGGTCCCCCACATGTCCTTCGGCGGCGGTGCCCACATCTGCATCGGCGCGCCCCTGGCCCGGCTGGAGGCCCAGGTCGCCCTGCCGCGCCTCTTCGCCCGCTATCCCGACCTGAGGCTGGCGGATCCCGACGCCGAGCCGGCTTGGCGCAGGCTGCCCTTCTTCCGGGGCCTGGAGACCCTTCCCGTGCGGACAGGGGCCTGATTCCGGCCAGAAAACCTGCTATCCGTTGTTCATCACGTTTAACCACGACCCCAGACCCACACTCAAAAGACCCACACGCAAAAGGAGAAAAACCATGCGCAAGGTTCTCGCCCTCGCGGCCTGCCTGCTCGGTGCCGCCGCCCTGACCGCCTGCACCACCGTCGACGCCACAACCGGCGAGACGGTTAAGAGCAACACCAAGACTGGCGCCCTGACCGGCGCCCTCGCCGGTGCCGCCCTCGGCTACCTGACCAACACCAACAACAGCGACCAGGGCCGCAAGAACGCCATGATCGGCGCCGGCATCGGTGCCCTCACCGGCTCAGCGGTCGGCAATTACATGGACAAGCAGCAGGCCGAACTGCGTCGCGAACTGGCCGGCACGGGCGTCGCGGTCGATCGTCAGGGCGAGAACATCGTCCTCCAGATGCCAGGCGACGTGACCTTCGACACGAGCCGCGCCGAGATCAAGCCGCAGTTCTACACCGTCCTGAATGACGTGGCCGGGACCCTGAACAAGTATCCGCAGACCACGGTCGACGTGGTCGGCCACGCCGACTCCACCGGTTCCGCCGAAATGAACCAGAGCCTGTCCGAGCGCCGCGCCGGTGCCGTCGCCGAATACCTGGTCACGGCCGGTGGGGTGATGCGCGAGCGTCTGGGCGTCGCCGGCAAGGGCTCGTCCGCCCCGATCGCCGACAACGCCACCCCCGAGGGCCGGGCCAAGAACCGGCGCGTCGAGATCGTCCTGAAGCCGATCACCAGCTGATCGGGACCGGCGACCCGTGCCCGCCGCTGCGCGCGTTGATCCCCGGACCTTCTTCAGCCCGTCGGAGTGGGCGCCCCTGGCGCGCCGCTCCCGCTGGAAGGGTCTGGCCCTCCTGGCTCATGCCTGGGGTGTGATCTTCGCCGCGGCGGCGATGGCCGTGGTCTGGCCCTTGACCCTGCCCCTGGCCGTCATCCTGATCGGTGGCCGGCAGCTGGGCCTCTCGATCCTGATGCACGACGCCGCCCATGGTGCCCTGCATCCGAACCTGAAGGTCAACGACCTGGCCGGCGAGTGGCTGACAGGTGGGGGGCTGGCCCGCTACCGCGCCTACCATCTCGGCCACCACAAGTTCGCACAACAGGACGAAGACCCCGACATCGGCCTGTCGGCGCCGTTCCCGATCACCCGCACGTCCCTTCGGCGGAAGATGCTCCGGGACCTCACGGGACAGACCTTCTTCAAGCAGAGGTTCGGAGACCTCGTGCATCGGCTGAAGGTGCGCACACCCGGCCAGCCTCTCCTGCCCATCCTGGCCGAGGAGGTCCGCCGCAAGCGCCGCTGGCTTTTGGGCGGCGTCGTGATCACCCTGGTCGGCGGGGCCTTCGGGGTCTGGTGGGCCTGGCCGGTCTTCTGGGTCCTGCCCCAGGCGACCTGGTTTCCGGTCATCACCCGCCTGCGCAACATCGCCGAGCACGCCTGCATCGCCCGCGGCGAGCCCGATCCGCTTCGGCAGGCGCGCACCACCCGGGCCGGCTGGATCGCCCGCTCGGTGCTCGCCCCCTACTGGGTGAACTACCACTGCGAACACCACATGTTCATGCACCTGCCCTGCTACAGCCTGCCCAAGGTGCACAGGGCGCTGGCCCGCAAGGGCATCCTGGACAGGACGCTCTACGAGCCCGGCGGCTACCCGGTGGTCCTGGACCGCGCCACCGGCCGCCGCCAGACCCCGGCTGCGGCTACAGCCGCAAGATGATCGGACGCGATCCGGAAAGCCGGCGCGCCTTCATCCTCGAACACACCCGGCTACAGTCGCCGCCGCACACTCCAGAGCTCCGCCTCCACCTCGCCGACGAGATCACCCCGATCTGGCGCATGACCGAGGAGGCCCTGCAGGAGATCGGCCTGCCGCCGCCCTTCTGGGCCTTTGCCTGGGCCGGGGGGCAGGCCCTGGCGCGCTACATCCTGGATACGCCCGGGACCGTCGCTGGCCTGCGGGTGGTGGACTTCGCGTCTGGGTCGGGGATCGTCGCCATTGCCGCCGCCCGGGCTGGCGCCCGCCAGGTGCTGGCGGCAGACATCGATGGTTTCTGCGGTGCCGCCCTGGCCCTGAACCTGGAGGCCAACGGCGTGTCCGCTGACTTCACCGATCAGGACCTGCTGGACCTGCCCCCACCAGAGGCCGACGTCATCCTCGCGGGAGACATCTGCTACGAGAAGCCCCTCGCCAAGCGGGTCATGACCTGGCTGGAGGCGGGGGCCCGGCGGGGCGCCCGGGTGCTCATCGGCGATCCAGGACGGTCCTACTTCCCGAGGGAGGGCCTGGTCAGGCTGGCGGAGTACCAAGTGCCCACCACCCGCGAGCTCGAGGACATGGAGGTCAAGCGGACAGCCGTCTGGACATTCCCTCCCGGCTGATCCAGTGTGAACATAAAAGGAACAGCTCGAAAGGAACGCCCCCATGAACCTCCACATCGTGGGCTCGTTGCAGCGCTGGGGGCGGCGCTCTCCAGACTCCCGCACTCCAGACTCCCGGACCCCGAACCGGCGGCCGCAGTCGCCCCTGCACCATCTCGTGTCCCTGGTCGCGGCCGGGTTCCTGGGCCTGGCTGGAACCGCCACCGCCGCGGAACCGCCTACCCTGTCGATCTACGCCGAGCCGGCGCCGCCCGAGGTCCGCGACCGCCCCCTCGAGCCCGGCCTCGCCAGCCAGACCCTGGGCCTCGCCCGGATCGCCTCGGGGCTCCGGCACGGCGCCCCCTACGCCATCAGCATGTGGGGCCGGAACTGCCCCGTCGACGGCCTTGTCGCCTGGGATGAAGCCAACAACGGCTTCGAGAAGGGCGAAGTCGACGACCGGATCTTCCATGAGACCCTCTCTGGACTGGGCTTCCGCGTCGCAGGGGACCCCACAGACCTCTTCCGCGACGCCGATGCCCCCGAGGGCGACCTGCAGGTCGGTGCCCTGATCACCGACTACACCCTGGCCGTCTGCGCCGGTTTTTTCCCGGGCGAAAAGAAGCTGGAGATCGAGAAGGCCCGCGGTGCCGGGCGGGGCCAGATGACCGTTGACTGGCAGATCCACGCCCCCGCCCTGTCCCGCACCCTCGTCCGGGTCCGCACCACCGTCCGGGTCGAGGTCAACGACCCTGTGATCAATGCCCCCGAGGCCATCTACCAGGCCCTCCTGAAAGACAGCCTGCGCGCCCTCGCCGCAGATGACGGCTTCCGCAAAGCGGTCACTACGCCCATTCGGGCCGCCTCCGGACTGGTGGAGCCCCCCGTCTCCGACCCGATCCGCCTTTCCGGCGCGCGGACCCCGGCGAAGGTGCCCGACGCCCAACAGGCCGTGGCGGCTGTACTCACGGGCACCAGCCTCGGCAGCGCCTTCCTGGTTTCAGAGCAGGGTTATCTTCTGACCAACCGCCATGTGGTCGGCTCGACACGCATGCTCAAGATCCGGTGGTCGGACGGTACGGAAAGCGTTGGCGAGGTGATCCGGTCGGATCCCGGCCGCGACGTGGCCCTGATCCGGACCGAGCCGCGCCCCGGACCGGTCTTCAGGCTCAGGACCGCGCCGATCCGCCAGGGCGAGACCGTCTATGCCATCGGCACGCCCATGGAGACCCGCCTCCAGGGGACCCTGACCCGGGGCGTCATTTCGGCCACCCGGACCCTCGAGGGCTACCGATACATCCAGAGCGATGTGTCGGTGAATCCGGGGAACAGCGGCGGCCCCTTGCTGGACGACGCCGGTCAGGTCGTCGCCATGACCGTATCACGCTACTCGCGCAATCCGGCCGAGGCCGTGCAGGGGCTGAACTTCTTCATCCCCATCGACGACGCCCTGCGATTTTTGGCGCTGACCCTCGAGCCTCGGTAGGGCACTGTCTCTTCGCTTTGGCCCGTCTCCGTCGGCGCAGAGCCCCGGAGTCCGTCCATGCTGCGCAGAACCTTCCTCGCCGCCCTGCCCGCCGCCGCTGCAGGATCCGCACTGGCGCAGAGTCGCGAGGCCAATCCGAACCGGAACCGTCCGGATGTGGGCCCCGGGGACCGCATCGACGGCGCCAACTTCGCCAGTCGCAGCGCCGCCTGGGGCGTTCACGGCGCCGCCGCCACCGCCCACCCCCTCGCCACCCAGACGGCCATCGACATTCTGAAGCGCGGGGGCTCGGCGGTTGACGCGGCCATCGCGGCCAACGCTGTCCTCGGCTTCGTTGAACCGATTGCCTGCGGGATCGGCGGCGACGCCTTTGCCATGCTCTGGGACCCTCGGACCCGGCGCGTGGAAGGGCTGAATGGTTCCGGACGCAGCCCTGCGGGCCTGAGCCTGAAGACCGTGCGCGCCCGCGCGGTCAATGGAATGATCCCGTCCTTCGGCGCCGTGTCGGTCAGCGTCCCGGGTGCCGTGGACGCCTGGTGGACCCTCCACCAGAGATACGGGAAGCTGCCCTGGAAGGACCTTCTCGCCCCAGCCGCGACCCTGGCGCGCGAGGGGGCTCCGGTCAGCCAGAACGTTGCCTACTATCTGGCGAGGTCCCTGCGGAGCTTCACCCGTCCGGGGTCGGGGATCGAGGAAGTCGATAACTTCCGGCGCGTCTGGGCCGCCGGGGGCAGGACCCCCGTCGAGGGCGAGATCTTCGCCAATCCCGACCTGGCCCGCACCTACGACCTGATCGCCGCCGGGGGCCGGGACGCCTTCTACGAGGGCGAGATCGCAGAACGCATTGAACGCTACTTCCGCAGGATCGGCGGCTGGATGACCCGCACCGACCTGGCCGCCCACCACGCCCGCTGGGATCCGCCCCGGACGGCGCGCTACCGGGATGTCGACGTCTACGGCCTGTCGCCGAACAGCCAGGGCCTGGCCACCCTGCAGATGCTCAACATTCTCGATACCTTCGACATCTCTGCAATGGGCTTCCAGTCGGCCCAGGCCATCCATCACGCCGTCGAGGCCAAGCGGCTCGCCTACGAGGATCGGGCCCGCTATTACGTCGATCCCGACTTCGCCCGCGTCCCGACTGACTGGCTCCTGTCCCGGGAGTACGCCGCCGAGCGCGCCCGCAGGATCCGGCCGGACTCCATCCTTACGGACCTTCGTCCCGGTCAGGCGCCGTCTCGGGGTGACACCACCTACTTCTGCACGGCAGACGCCGACGGCATGATGGTCTCCTTCATCCAGTCCAACTATCGCGGCATGGGATCGGGCCTGTCACCGGACGGCCTGGGCTTCATGCTCCAGAACCGGGGAGAGCTCTTCGCCCTGCAGGACGGGCACCCCAACCTCTATGCCCCCGGCAAGCGCCCCTTCCAGACCATCATTCCCGGGTTCGCGGTCCGGGACGATGAGCCCTGGCTGGCCTTTGGCGTCATG
>JBMOEP010000094.1:0-7097 GCA_049314675.1 Phenylobacterium sp. | reverse complement strand
GGCGCCGCCGAGTCCCACCGGCACGGAGGCGGCCCTTGCGAGTGGCCAGGTCTGGTCCAAGACCATCGATCCTGGCCTTGCCGGCGTGCGGTCCATGCAGACCCTGCCGGACGGATCGGTCCTGGTCCTGTCGGATGTCACCGGGGCGCTGGGCGGCCAGAACATTCGAGGCGATCGCGACGTCGTCCTGCAGAAGTTTGATTCCGCCGGAAAGCTGCTCTTCTCCCGGGATCTGGGGGCGTCGGACGAAGCCTCAGGCCTGTCCATGTCCGTCGCCGATGACGGCCGTATCGCCATCGCCGGCAAGGTCAAGGGCCAGATCATCGGCGCCGGAACCGGCCCCATCAACGAGGCCAAGGGAACCACCACCGACAGCTTCGTCACCGTCTACAATGCTGCCGGCGAGGAACTCTGGACCCAGAAACGAGGTTCAATCGGCGATGACGAGGCCACGAACCTGGCCTGGGACTCCGCCGGCAAGCTCTACGTCGCGGGCAACAGCAGCGGCGGCCGGGGCTGGCAGTCGGGTCTTGGGCTGTCCGACGTCTATCTTGAGACCTACGCGCAGGGCGCCGACAACAAGGTGACCTATTCCGCAGCCGCCATAGCCGGGACCGCGGGCAAGGATACGGCGCGCGGCCTCTACATCAATGGAACGGACCTCTATCTCGCCTCGAACGATGGCGGATTTGGCGTGGTCCGGCGGTTCGACCTCTCCGGCGGCACCCCCGTCCTCGCGGCGACCCGTGACCTCGGGAGCCTGAAGGGCGGCGACCTGACCGGGATCGGCATGGCCGATGGCCGCATCGTCGTGGCCGGCAACACCTCTTCAGGCGACCTCGACGCCGGAAGCGTGACCCGGGCCTATTCCGGAGGCCAGGACGCCTTCATCGCGCGGCTGTCGACTTCGCTCAACGCCTCCGGCCAGGACCGCCTGACCTTCTTTGGCGGGCAGGGTGACGACACCGCTACCGGCATGGCCATCGCTAATGACCGGGTCTTCCTGACCGGGACCACAAAGACGGATCTTCCGTCCCTGCCGGCCGTCGGAAAGGTCGATGGCTTCCTGGCGCAGATCAACCCGACCAATGGCGACATCGAGTGGTCCCGGCGGTTTTCGGGCAAGGACGGTTATGTCGCGCCCTCTGCCATTACCGTCGATGCGGGGGGGGCTAGTGTCCTCGATCGCCTCGGCCTGCCGACGGGCGCGATCAACGCCGGCGACTCCCTCCGACTCGACGCCATCAGCTCGGTGCGGGTCGGGGACCAGTTCCAGGTGCGGACCCGCCTGAACGGGCCGATGACCACGCTCACGGTACTGGAGGGTGACACCCTGACGACCTTTGCCGACCGCATGAAGCGGGTGCTGGGCGGCCAGGCGGACGTCAGGGTCATGACGGTCGACGGTGGCAAGCGGCTTCAGGTCCGCCCCCTCACCACCCGCAACCTGGTTGAGCTTGTCTCCGGGCCTGACGGCAAGGACGCCCTGAAGGCGCTGGGTCTTCCCGAGGGCGTGATCCGGGGCACCACGGTCGCCAAGGGCGGCAAGCTGGCACCTGGCGACGGCGGCTATCCGATCTACGGCCTGAAGATGAACGGCAAGATCAACCTCGACGACACGGGTGAGATCAACCACGCCGCGGCGGAGCTGGCGGGCGCGATCACCGTCCTGCGGACCGCCTACCGAGAGCTCAAGGATGCGGCCACGCCGGGGACGGTCAAGGCTGCGCAGGCCGCGGGCGGAGGAACCGTCCCGGCCTACCTCAAGAAGCAGATCTCAAACTACCAGGATGCGCTCTCCAAGCTCACGGGTTCGGCTTGAACCGCCTTGCTTCGGGGCCCGTCAACCTCTAGCCAGACCTAATGGAAACGCCTCCAGAAGCCGGAGACAAGCCCGGTGCCCTTCGCAGGGTCCTGCTGGTTGGTGGCCTCTTTGCCGTCATCGCGGGTATCGGTTCGGGGCTGGTCCTGTTGGTGTTCGGCCGATCGGGAGATGGGCCCCCACCTGCCATGGTGGGCGGATTGGTTGTGGAGTCCGGGCCTCGGGCGGACTCCCGCCTCGGTGCCGGAACCCAGCTCCGCTGCTATGTCGAGGGCCAGTTTGTCGGCGACCTGACCCTGGAGGTCTGCGCCCGCCGTAATGGGGTCGCCTCGGGGGCTCTCGACGTGGGGATTGATCCTTCGGGTGCCCTGGGTGCCGGTGCCGGCGTCTTGACGCCGCTTCCGCCGGTCCCGCCGAGCCCTCCGGTCTCCGTGCCTGTAGACGTCATCAGGCCGGCGGAGCCCGAGATTCCGAAGGCGCTGCCAATGCCCTCCGCGCCTCAGGCCGCCTGCTGGCGGCATACGGGTTCGGAATGGCGCCGGCTGCCGGGCGAGATGACCCAGTCGTCCTGCGTCCAGACCCTCTTCGCCGGCCAATGCGAGCGCCCGGGCGAGGCCGCCTATGGTCGGTGGGGCGGGCAGACCCTCAGGCGGGTTCCCGGCCGCGTTGAGGTGTCGGGGGACAACCGCACCTTCCGCACCCTTGTCGAGCAGGGATCCAACTGCAGCCTCTCCAGTGTTCCGTGAGGTCGTGAGACAACAGGGCTCGCGTGAAGCCACCCCGGGCGTTAGGCTAGCGCCATGAGACTGTCGTCGACCCTTGTCGCCCTCGCTATAGCCTCCACCCTTGGAGCGTGTTCCAAGCGGACAGAGCCGCCCGGCGGCGCCGGGGTCTGCTATCATGTCCAGGTGACCAAGGAGGGACTGAGGTACAATCCTCTTCCGTCCAAGCAGCCCACCCTGGAGCACTGCGCTGCGGCGCTCGAGGCCATGCGTATCCGTTTCCTGAACCTGGGCGGGAACCAGACCGAGATTGCCGGTGCCTATCAGGCCAGCTTCATTTTCCTTCTGTCGTCCGGCATCTACGTTTCGACCTCCTGGGAGGGGAATCGCTTTCCGGCCCTCGTCAGGTCCGGCGATGGCCGGCTTGTCGTCCCCGGGGCCATGCCCATGTCGCCCGGGAACTGAAAATCCCCTGTGGATGAAGCCGGGGGAATAGAACAAAGACAGAACAAACGTATTGCCGGGGGTCCGGCCCTCGTCTAGGCTACCCTCCGGGCTCGCGCCCGCACCTACGGAAGCTGATGGAGAGTCACATGGCGGGCAGCGTCAACAAGGTCATCCTGGTGGGGAATCTCGGTGCCGATCCCGAGATTCGCAGCCTGAATTCCGGCGACAGGGTCGCCAACCTGCGTGTGGCCACCTCAGAGACCTGGCGCGACCGCGGGACGGGCGAGCGCAAGGAAAAGACCGAATGGCACCGGGTCGTCATCTTCAATGACAACCTGGTCAAGGTGGCCGAGAGTTACCTTCGCAAGGGTTCCAAGGTCTACATCGAGGGCTCGATCCAGACTCGGAAATGGACTGACCAGTCCGGTCTGGAGAAGTTCTCCACCGAGATCGTCCTGCAGAAGTTCCGGGGTGAACTGACCATGCTCGATGGGCGCGGCGACGATGCCGGCGGCCGCGAGGGCGGCGGGGATTCGGGCGGCGGTTTCCAGTCTGGCGGTCGCACCCAGCCCTCCGGACCGCGAGAGGACTTCTCTGCGGACCTGGACGACGAAATCCCCTTCTAGAGCCAACAGCCCGCCGCTCTGGGTGCCCTTAGACCGACCGCGTTTCCAGCCTGTGTCCGGTTGGCCGGAAGCCCTGGGAATGCTAAAGAAAATCAGGCTGTTTCCTGCCTGATTCTAAGGGCAAAATCCCTCCTTGAGCACCATCGGCTCCCCCCCGTCCGAAGACGGACGCGCGCCCGGCATTATGCCGATCACCATCGAAGACGAGCTGCGCCGCTCGTACCTCGACTACGCCATGAGCGTGATCGTCAGCCGTGCGCTTCCGGATGTCCGTGACGGCCTGAAGCCGGTCCACAGGCGGATCCTGTTCTCGATGAACGACCTGGGCATGAGCCCGGACCGTCCCTATTCCAAGTCCGCCCGCGTGGTGGGCGACGTCCTGGCGCGGCTGCACCCGCACGGTGACCAGTCGGTCTATGACGCGCTTGTCCGCATGGCCCAGCCCTTCTCGATGGGGCTGCTGCTTGTTGACGGCCAGGGCAACTTCGGATCCGTCGACGGCGATCCCCCGGCCCAGATGCGGTACACCGAATGCCGGATGACCCGGGCCGCGACCGCCCTTTTGGCGGACCTTGACCTCGACACGGTCGACTTCAAGGACAACTACGACGGCAAGGAGAAGGAGCCGGTCGTCCTGCCGGCGCGGATCCCCAATCTCCTGGTCAATGGCGCCAGCGGCATCGCCGTGGGCATGGCCACCAATATTCCTCCGCACAATCTTGGCGAAATCACCGACGCCGCCCTGGCCCTGATCGATCGGCCGGACATTCCGCTGGATGACCTTCTCGACATGGTCCCGGGTCCCGACTTCCCGACGGGTGGAGAGATCATGGGCCGGTCCGGCGCCCGCACCGCCCTGATGACCGGCCGGGGATCCGTGGTCATGCGTGGGGTGGCGACCATCGAACAGGTCCGCAAGGAACGCGAAGCCATCGTCATCACCGCCATTCCCTACCAGGTGAACAAGGCGGTTCTGGTCGAGCGGATCGCCGAACTTGTCCGGGACAAGCGGGTGGAAGGCATCGCAGACCTTCGTGACGAGAGCGATCGTCAGGGCATGCGGGTGGTGGTCGAGCTCAAGCGCGACGCCTCGGCGGACGTGGTCCTGAACCAGCTCTTCCGCTTCACGCAGCTTCAGTCCTCGTTCGGCGTCAACATGCTGGCCCTGAACCGGGGGCGGCCTGAACTGATGGGCCTGCGCGAGATGCTGCAGGCCTTCGTGGATTTCCGCGAGGAGGTCGTCTTCCGGCGCACCCGGCATGAGCTCACCCGCTCCCGCGACCGGGGGCATGTGCTGGTAGGCCTGGCGATCGCGGTCGCCAATATCGACGAATTCATCCGCATCATCCGGTCCTCCAAGGATCCCAGCGAGGCCCGGGAGCGCCTTGTGGCCCGCGACTGGCCGGCGGGGGACATGCTGCCCCTGGTGGAGCTGATTGCGGATCCCCGGACCCTGGTGGTTGGCGGCGACCGTATTCGCCTCACGGAGGACCAGGCCCGGGCCATCCTGGCCCTGACCCTGTCCCGGCTGACCGGCCTGGGCCGTGATGAGATCTTCGAGGAAGCCGGCGAACTCACAGGCGGGATTTCACACCTGCTCGGCATTTTGGAGTCCCGTGAACTCCTCATGGGCATCGTCCGTGAGGAACTCCTGGAGGTGAAAACCAACTTCGCCATACCCCGCCGCACCCAGATCGTGGATGGCGGCGGCGACCTCGAGGATGAAGACCTCATCGCCCGCGAGGACATGGTCATAACCGTGACGCATGGCGGATACGTCAAGCGTACGCCCCTCGTGACCTATCGTACCCAGCATCGCGGCGGCCGCGGCCGTTCCGGCATGGCGACCAAGCAAGAAGATGCCGTGACCCGGGTGATCTCGGCCTCGACCCATGCCCCCATGCTCTTCTTCTCCTCCGGCGGGAAGGTCTACAGGCTCAAGGTCTGGCGCCTGCCGATCGGTGCCCCGACGGCCCGCGGCAAGGCCTTCGTCAACCTCTTCCCGATCGAACCGGGCGAGACCATGACCTCCATCGTCACCCTTCCGGAGGACGAGGCCGAATGGCAGGGTTTCGACGTGATGTTCGCCACCCGCTCGGGGCATGTCCGCCGTAACCGTTTGAGCGACTTCGCTCAGATCAACCGCAACGGCAAGATCGCCATGAAGCTCGACGAGGGCGACTCCATCGTTGGGGTCTCCCTGTGCCGGGCCGAAGAGAACGACATCCTCCTGACCACGGCCCTGGGCCGCTGCATCCGCTTCGCCGTGGATGAGGTGCGCGTCTTCGCAGGCCGGGACTCCACCGGTGTCCGCGGTATCCGCCTTGCCGATGGCGACGCGGTGATCTCCATGGCGATCCTGAGGGCCGTGGGCGCCACGGCTGAGGAACGCGCTGCCTACATCCGACACGCCAATGCCATGCGCCGCGCAGTGGCCGGCGAGGGCGTCGAGGCCGAAGATGCGCCCGTCGTCGAAGATGAGGTCGAAGATGAGGCCGTTTCTGCCCTGGCTGCCCTCAGCCCAGAGCGTATTGCCGAACTCGGTGCCGCCGAGGAACAGATTCTGACCGTCTCGACCGAGGGCTTTGGCAAGCGCACCTCGGCCTACGAGTTCCGCCGCACCGGGCGGGGCGGGCAGGGGCTTCTGGCCCAGGACCTCTCACGCCGCGGCGGCCGGCTGGCCGCCTCCTTCCCCGTGGAGGAGCACGACGAGATCCTCCTGGTGACGGACCAGGGCCAGTTGATCCGCACGCCGGTGACACAGATCCGCGTGGTCGGCCGTAACAGCCAGGGCGTGATCATCTTCCGGACCACGGAGGAAGAGCACGTGGTGTCCGTCGAACGACTGGCCGATCCGGGCGGTGAGGGCGAGATCCAGGACCCTGAAGCCGGGGTCTGAAGGCTTCAGGGTCAGGACGCTGGCAGATTTATTTCTTGCAAGAGCCTCGCAACCCGGCGAAAGGCGAGGACGGGTTCAAGTTGGGGAAATCCTTGATGGCCAAGCGCGTAGGCCTTTATCCAGGCACCTTCGATCCAATTCACAACGGCCACACCGATATCATCGGTCGGGTCGTGAAGCTGGTGGACCGCCTTGTTCTGGGCGTCGCCATCAATACCGGCAAGAGCCCGATGTTCACCCTCGAGGAGAGGGTCGCCATCGTCGAGGCCGAGGCTGCGTCGCTCAAGGGCTCAGCTGAAATCATCGTTCAGCCCTTCGAAGGACTGACCATGCACTTCGCGCGTGAGGTCGGCGCCAATGTGATCATCCGGGGCCTCAGGGCGGTTTCGGACTTCGAGTTTGAGTTCCAGATGACCGCCATGAACCAGCAACTCGACCGTGAGATCGAGACGGTCTTCCTGATGGCCGATCCGCGCCACCAGGCCATCGCCTCCAAGCTGGTCAAGGAAATCGCCACCCTCGGCGGTGACGTGAGCAAGTTCGTCAGCCCCCGGGTCATGGAAGCCCTCCTGTCCAAGGTT
>JBMOEP010000093.1:0-7155 GCA_049314675.1 Phenylobacterium sp. | reverse complement strand
GAACGGCTGGGATGATGCCATCGCCCGGGGTCGGATCGCCCAGGCCTTCGGTCGCCTGATCCGCCGCCAGGATGACAAGGGCGTCTTCGTCATGCTGGACGCCGCGACGCCCACGCGCCTGTTCGCCGCCCTGCCACAGGGGGTGGAGGTGCGGCGCGTCACCCTGGTCGAGGCCCTGGAGGCCACCCGCGCCTTCCTGGGGCCCGGTTAGGCTGGACAGCCCCGCAGGCCCCGCCCATGTTGCGGTCGCCCTTGGGGAGAGATCATGAAGAGACAGAAGGTCCTGGCGCTCTATCTGGCGAATTCGGCTCTGGATTCCACGGTGGTCGGCTGGTCGCTGTTCGACGGGACGGGCGAGACCCGCCGGATGGCCGGGGACGAGGATCTTCCGCCCTATCCCACCGGCCTGCACGCCCTGCGCGACGGCTGGCGCCTGATCCAGGCCTCGCCCCTCCTGCCCCACGCCCGGGGCGAGGAGTTTGATCTCGCCTACCTCAAGTACGAATTCCTGTTCGAACAGATCGTGGAGACCAGGGAATGAACAACCTGCCCCTGCTATCGGCCGAGGCCATGGCCAGCTTCGCCGCCCGTGGCTTCCTGCGCTTCGACGCCGCCGTGCCCGAGGACCTCAACCGCCAGTTCCTGGACGAGATGGGCGACATCGCCCCGCCCCGCCCCGGCCAGAAGATGATGCGCACCTATGGCGAGATGCTGGCCCGGGCCGGCGTGCCGCAGACCCCGGCGGGGGTGCCCCTGGCGCAGGCCTATCCCGACGGCTCGGCCCTGAAGCGCCTCCTTGACCTGCCCCTGGTGGCCGGCGCCGTCCGCAGCCTGGTGGGCGAGGACCCGGTCTTCGACCACCACTTCCTGCACGTGACCTTCCCGCCCGCCTACCACGAGGCCAGCGGCGGCGAGAACGTCTCCCAGCACTATCACCAGGACTCCACCATCGACCCCCGGCGGGCCTTCGACATCCAGATCATGTACTACCCGCACGCGGTGACCCGGGAGATGGGCGGTACCCGCTTCCTGCCCGGCAGCCACCTGCGCAAGGTCAGCGAGGCGGCGATCGCCCGCTACCAGAACATCCGCGGCCAACAGCACATGGTCTGTGAGGGCGGGACCCTGCTCTTCCTGCACTCGGGCATCTGGCATGGCGGCGGGGTGAACGTGTCCGACCGCACCCGGACCATGTTCAAGGTGCGCATCAACCCCTCTCGCTCCCAGGTCCGCCAGTTCGACGTCTCGACCCTGAAGCCCCAGGACGCCCAGCGCCCGATTTTCTATCTCAAGGGCGCTCTGCCGCCCTCGGTCGAGCAGATCCTGATGACCCAGGAGCCCTGGTACGAAAACGACACGGGCCGGCTGGAGCTGCTGAACCGGGTCCGGTTCTGGCGCTACCTGACCGGCGACCCGGACTACGACGCCGACTACTGGGCCACCCGGATCGAGAACCTGGCAGACGCCTGACCCCCTCGAAACGGAAGGGGAACATGCTAGAACCTTGGCATGGCCGACGCCGCTGCGGATTCCCCCCTCCTGCCCTCCCGATTCGCTGACTGGTTCGCGGCGCAGGGCTGGTCGCCTCGCGTCCACCAGATGGAGATGGTGGCCCGGGCGCGGGCGGGCCGTGACGCCCTGCTGATCGCCCCGACGGGGGGCGGCAAGACCCTGGCCGGCTTCCTGCCCACCCTGGTGGAGCTGGAGGCCCGCCCCCGCAGCGAGCGGCGGGGGGTTCACACCCTCTATATCTCGCCGCTCAAGGCCCTGGCCGTGGACGTCGAGCGTAACCTCGCCCGGCCGATCCGGGAGATGGGGCTGGACGTCACCGCCGAGAGCCGGACGGGGGACACCGGGGTCGCCCGCCGCCAGAGGCAGAAGGTGCGGCCCCCCGACATCCTGTTGACCACCCCCGAGCAGCTGGCCCTGTTCTGCGCCTGGGAAGGCTCGCGCCTCTATTTCGAGGACCTTTCCTGCGTCATCATCGACGAAATCCACGCCCTGCACGCCTCCAAGCGCGGAGACCTCTTGTCCCTGGGCCTCGCCCGCCTGTCGGCCCTGGCGCCGGGGCTGAGGCGCATCGGCCTGTCGGCGACGGTGGACGACCCGGACGTCATCCGCCGGTGGATGGGCTGTGGCGACCGGCCCGTGGACCTGGTCCGCGGCCCTGCCGGCGCCCCGCCCCAGGTGGACCTGCTGTTGTCCAATGGCCGTACGCCCTGGGCCGGGCATACCGCCCAGCACGCCATGGCCGAGGTCTACGAGGCCATCAGAACAGCGCGGACGGCCCTGGTCTTCGTCAATACCCGCTTCCAGGCCGAGTTCGCCTTCCAGGAGCTCTGGAAGCTGAACGACGACAGCCTGCCCATCGCCCTGCACCACGGCAGCCTGGCGCCAGAGCAGAGGCGAAAGGTCGAGGCGGCCATGGCCCGGGGCGAGCTGAAGGCTGTGGTCTGCACCTCCACCCTGGACCTCGGCATCGACTGGGGCGACGTGGACCTGGTCATCCAGCTGGCCTCGCCCAAGGGCGCCAGCCGGATGGTGCAGAGGATCGGCCGGGCCAACCATCGCCTGGACGAGCCCAGCCGCGCCCTCTTCTGCCCGCCAACCGGTTCGAGACCCTGGAGTGCCAGGCGGCCCGGGAGTGCATCGCCGAAAACCAGCTGGACGGCGAGCCCCTGCGGACCGGTGCCCTGGACGTCCTGGCCCAGCACCTGCTGGGCTGTGCCTGCGCCGAGCCCTTCGACGAAGCGGCCATGCTGGCCGAGGCACTTACCGCCGGGCCCTACCGCGACCTGTCCCGGGCCGACTTCGACCTCACCCTCGACCTCACCGCCACCGGCGGCTACGCCCTGCAGGCCTACGACCGCTTCCGTCGGATGGTCCGGGACCCCGGGGGCCGCTGGACAGTGCGCAATGGCGAGATCGCCCGGCGGCACCGGCTGAACCTGGGGGCCATCCTGTCGCCGGATGTGCTTTCGGTCCGCATCGCCCAGGGTGCCCGCCTGGTGGGCGGCCGCAAGATCGGGGAGATCGAGGAAGGCTATTTCGAGATGCTGGACCCGGGGGACACCTTCGTCTTCGCCGGCCAGGTCTGGAGCCTGGCGGGCATTACCGGCATGGACGTCCTGGTCCGGCCCGCCCGGGACTCGGACCCGAAGATGCCCTCCTGGGGCGGCTCCAAGTTCGCCCTGTCCAGCCATCTTGCCCGCCGGGTCCGGCGGATGATGTCGGACCCGGCGGCCTGGGAAGTCCTGCCCCCGGACGTGCGCGAGTGGCTGGGCCTGCAGCGCCGCCATTCGCGGATCGTGGCCGAGGACGAGATGCTGGTGGAGACCTTCCCGCGGGGCCGCCGACACTTCCTGGTGGCCTATCCCTTCGAGGGCCGGCTGGCTCACACCACCCTGGCCATGCTGCTGACCCGCCGGCTGGAGCGCGCCGGGGCCCAACCCCTGGGATTCGTCTGCAACGACTACGCCCTGGCCGTCTGGTCCCTTCAGCCCATGGACGACGTCAACATGGACGACCTCTTCGCCCAGGACATGCTGGGTGACGACCTGGAGGACTGGCTGGCCGAAAGCTTCATGATGAAGCGCGCCTTCAAGGGCTGCGCCATCATCGCCGGCCTCATCGAACGGCGGTTTCCCGGCGAGCCGCGCAAGTCAGGACGGCAGGTGACCTTCTCCACGGACCTGATCTACGACGTCCTGCGGCGCCACCAGCCCGACCACCTCCTGCTGCGCTGCGCCCGCCAGGACGCCGCAGAGGGCATGATCGACGCCGCCCGCCTGGGCGACCTCCTGGCCCGGGTGGCGGGGCGGACCCGCCACGTCCGGTTGGACCGGCTGTCCCCCTTCGCCGTGCCCATGCTGATGGAGATCGGAAAGGAACGGAGCCCTGGCGCCGCTGGCGACGCCATCCTGGCGGAGGCCGAGAGCGAGCTGATCGCCGAGGCCCTGGCGTGAGCCCGGTTGCGGCCCTCGGCCTGCGCCCCTGGGCGGACGGCGCCCTGGAGCTGACCCTGGCGGGTGAGGCGGCACGCCTCCTGCCGTCGGGGGCCCTCCTGCTGGCGGGACATTCCACCCTGGTCGTCGCCGACCTGCACCTGGAGAAGGGCTCGGCCTTTGCCGGCAAGGGCCAGCTCCTGCCGCCCCTCGACACCCGCGAGACCCTTCGGCGCCTGACGGCCGACGTGGACGCCCTGGCGCCCGGGCGAATTCTCTTCCTGGGCGACGCCTTCCACGACCGGGCCGCCGCCCAGCGGATGTCGGAGGCGGACCGGGAGGCCCTGGAGGCCCTGGGCCGCGCGGCGGACCTGGTCTGGATTACCGGCAACCACGACCCGGAGCCCGACGGCGACCTGCCCGGCGAAGCGGCCGACGAAGTGCGGCTCGGCGACCTCATCCTGCGGCATGAACCCCGGACCGGACCCTCGCCGGGCGAGATCGCCGGGCACCTGCATCCCTGCGCCCGGATCGCCACCCCCCGCGGGGCCGTGCGGCGCCGGTGCCTGGTCACGGATGGAGAGCGAGCGGTCCTGCCCGCCTACGGGGCCTTTACGGGAGGGCTAAATGTCCTGGATCCGGCCTTTTCGGGCCTGTTTCGGAATTCGCCCGTAGTGGCCGCCCTGGGCGACCGACGGGTCCACGCAGCGGGGGTCCGATCCCTGAGGCCGGACCGGGGCTAGATCCTGTTCCGATAAGTGGGAACCGGTTATCGGATCGAAACAGGATCACAGATCTCAAATCAGAGGCGCAAGGCCTTCTCGAGGGCCAGGGCCAGGGACACGCAGGCCGAGAAGGTCAAAAGGGTCATCAGGGCCGGGTAGCGGGACAGGGTCTGGGGCGCCCTGTCGAACAGCCAGGCAGCGAGATAGGCCACGATGAAGCCGCCGATGATGACGTCCGCGGCGACATAATCCCGGGCCAGCAGGAGCCCGCCACCGGCGAGCGGAGGCAGCATGGCGCCCGCGAGCCGAATGAAGTGGGGCGGTTCCCGTCCCGTCTCCTGGCTCCAGCGGATTCCCCCCAGGAAACCGAGGACCACAGCTGACCAGATCAGGAGAACGTGGATGGAGATGAAGCGCAGGTCCGAAGGGCCAAAGGCGTAGGTGATGGCCGCAGCGGGAAATCCGGCCAGGCCCAAGAGGGCGAGACTCCAGACCGCGCGGGGAGCCAGGAACATCACACCCTCCTGAAGACTGCGGACGCCGCCCAGCCGGCGGCCAGCGCAATCAGCATGCAGGCCATACCATAGGCCCAGGGGCTCTGACGGGCAAAACTGGAAATCACCCGCTCGAGTCCGACCTTCTCGACAACCAGCTCGCGGCTTCGCCGGGAGATGGGCTGACCCTCCTGGAACAGCAGGACATCCACCCGGTATCGGCCGACGGGCGCGGAAGCCGGCAGGGCGATCCGGGCGCGAAACAGGCCCTTGTCGACGAAGGTCACTCCGGCGGGATCCTCCCGGTACAGGCCTTCCCGGGCCTTGAGCCGGACAAAGGCGCGGGCGAAAACCGGGTCCATGCCCGCCGAGAGGTCCAGGCTGCCCGTTCCTGCACCCGCACTTCGAAGGGTCGAAGGGGCTGCAATCTCGGCGAGCCGCCGGTTGGAGGCGGTCAGGTGGAACCCCGGGGCGCTCGCGACCGTCGCTGGAGGGCCGTTCAACCAGAGCCCGGCGCGCCGCTCACGCCGGGCGATGGCGGCGGGCTGGTTGGGTCCCCGGACAAGAACCACGACATCAGCCGGCCTTCCGGAAGGGTCGAAGACGGCACCGAAGACCCCGATCCGGGCGCCGGCATATCCGGCGTCGACCTCGACATTGGCTGTGGTGAGGTCTGCAGACAGGTGGACGGGCGGGGGATCGGCGGTGATCTCAGCCTCCCACCGGCAAGAGGACGAAGGGATCGGTTGGGGTCAGGACCAGGCGCATCCCCATGAAAAGGCCGACCCCGAGGATGATCAGCGCCAGGAGGACGCGCAGTTCCTCCGCGCGGATGCGGGCCGAGGCCCGGGCGCCGAGCTGGGCGCCGAAGACGCCTCCCAGGACGAGCAGTCCCGTCAGCAGGATGTCCACCGTCTGGTTGCGGCCCGCCTGAAGGACAGTGGTCAGCGAGGTGGTCAGGATGATCTGGAACAGGCTGGTGCCCACCACCACTCCGGCGGGCATCCGCAGGAGGTAGATCATGGCCGGGACCAGGATGAAGCCGCCGCCAACGCCCATGACCGCGGAAAGCACCCCGACAAAAGCGCCCAGGAGGAGGGGCGGAAGGACGCTGATGTAGAGACGCGACCGGGGGAAACGCATCTTCAGGGGCAGGCCGTACAGCAGGGCCGGGCGACGAGACTGGGAAGCGCCGGCGGGATCCCCCCGGCGCCGGCGGGCCAGGGCCCGGAGGGACTCCCAGAGCATCAGCGACCCGATCACGCTCAGGAAGACCAGGTAGGCCAGGGCTACGGCCAGGTCCGCCTGACCCGCCAGCCGGAGCCAGCGGAACACCTCGACACCGACCACAGAGCCGACTGCACCCCCTGTCGCCAGGACGGCGCCCATTCGGAAGTCGACGCCCCGGGTCGCCGAATAGGCCAGGACGCTGGAGGTCGAGGAAGCGGCGACATGGCCGGCCATGCTGGCCACAGCAACGGGCGCTGGCACGCCGAGGAAGACCAGGAGCGGCGTCATCAGGAACCCGCCCCCGATGCCGAACATCCCGGACAGGAATCCCACAAGGGCACCAATCGCCACCAGCAGGGGAGCGTTGACCGAGATTTCTGCGATAGGGAGGTAGACGTCCAGCGCGAGCGCCTCCGGCGGCCTCAGCGGCCCAGCATGGCGAGGCGTTTCAGGGTGGCGTCGTCCAGGAGGCCGGTCGCGGGTGCCTTCTGGTCCTTCTGGTAGGCCTCGATGGCGGCCCTCAGCTGGGGCGTGGTCGATCCGTCGGCCGGCCCGGAATAGTAGCCGAGGCGGCCCAGGGCCGTCTGCGCCAGGCGAATATCGTCCGAAGAGACCGGGGCAGTGGCCGTCATTGTCGGGCGGAGGCGCTCCACACTCCGCAGAGCCTCGCCATCGCCATTTTCGGCGGCGCGAGAGTACCAGACATAGGCCTGGCGCAGGTCACGAGGACCGCCCATGCCCCGCTCGTAGACGACGCCGAGA
>JBMOEP010000092.1:0-7180 GCA_049314675.1 Phenylobacterium sp. | reverse complement strand
CCTTGATCTGCCCGTCCAGCATCTTGCGGATGCCGGGGCCGTAGGGCGGGCGCAGCATCTTCAGCGGACCGATATCCTTCTTCATCTGGCTGAAGATGGCCTTGCGGTGGCTGAACTCCCGGAAGCCGTCGACGCCGTGATAGCTGCCCATGCCCGAAGGGCCGACGCCGCCGAAGGGCAGGTCTTCCTGGGCCACGTGCATGACCACGTCGTTCACGGTGACGCCCCCGGCCGTCGTCCGGTTGAGCACCTCTTCGCGCTCGGCGGGGTCATCGCCGAAGTAGTAGAGGCCCAGGGGCCGGTCGTGGTCGTTCACATAGGCCAGGGCCTCGTCGAGGGTCTCGTAGCTCTTCACCGGCAGGACCGGACCGAAGATCTCCTCCTGCATCACCTTCATGTCGTCGGTGGGGTCGAGGATCAGGGTTGGTGCGATCTTGCGATGGGGCTGTTGGGAAAGGTCCTCGCCCTCGGGCTTGAGCTCGATCACCCGCGCGCCCTTGGCCCGGGCGTCGTCGATATAGCCGGTGATCCGGTCATAGTGCCGCTGGGCGATGATCGAGGTGTAGTCGGGATTGTCCTTGATCGTCGGGAACATGGTGACGACGGAGGCGCGGGCGGCGGCGACAAAGCCCTCCACCTGGTCCTTCGGCGCCAGGACGTAGTCGGGAGCCAGGCAGATCTGGCCCGCATTGAGCGTCTTGCCGTTCATGACCCGGGCGGCGGCCACCTTCAGGTCGGCCGACTTGCCGAGGATCACCGGGCTCTTGCCGCCGAGCTCGAGGGTGACCGGCACCAGGTTCTCGGCCGCGGCGCGCATGACGTGGCGGGCGACCGATGTCGCACCGGTGAAGATCAGGTGGTCGAAGGCCAGGCGCGAGAAGGCCTCGCCCACATCCGGCCCCCCGATGACCACGGCGATCTCCTCCTCCGAGAAGGCGCCCGCGAACATGGTCCGCATGAGTTCCGAGGTTACTGGCGTGAACTCCGAGGGCTTGATCATGGCCCGGTTACCCGCCGCGAGTATGCCCGCGAGGGGCGCAAAGGTCAGGTTCACCGGGAAGTTCCAGGGGCTGATCACCCCCACCACGCCCTTGGGCTGGAAGCGCACCTCGGCCTTGGCGCCGAAGAGGCCCAGGATGGCGGGGGTCGGCTTGCGCTTCTCGGGGCGCATCCACTTGGCAAGATTGTCCCGGGCATGCTGCAGCGGACCGATGGAACCGGCGATGTCGGTAAAGGCCGTCGCCTCCCGGGACCGGGAGCCGAAGTCGGTGTTGAGGGCCTCCTCGATCTCCCGACGGTTCTCCCGCAGCAGCCGGATGCAGCGGTCGATGCGCTCGATCCGGAGCGCTGCGCTGGCCTCTCCGTCGCGCAGATGGGCCGCCTTCTGGCGCTCGAGAATGGCCTGCATGTCCATGGGGATCCCTCCGATCTGACTGGGTGTGAAGAGGCCCAGCGATTGCGCTCCCGTCAAGAGCGTACAGCGGCGACCTCGGCGGCGCCCAGGATCGTCCAGACGGTGGGGATCTCGGCGAACAGGAAGAAGCCGACGGCGGCGGCGGCGCCTGCAGCCATGCCGCGGATGTAGAAGGCCTGGGTCGCGGCGCCCATGATCCCCATCTCAGACAGGAGGGCGAGGTCGACGGGCGCCGGCCAGCGCCAGGACAACAGGGCCCCCGGGATCGAGAACACCATGCCGCAGCCGCCTAACGATGGACGGACTCTGTAAGCGTGTGGAGCCAGACCGATAGAATCTACCGGGAGGCTGACGCAGGCTTGCTGGGCGAGAACGCATCCAAAATGAGAAGGTATACCTGCGCCACGGCCATAAAAAACAGGTACCCAATGAAGTCGCCAATGAGGAGAACTCCGAGGGCAAACAAGACCGCGAAAGAGCACAAGTGGCAGAACATCAGCCGGAGGTGTCCGCGACCCGTCCACTGAGGGACTTTCCTGAGGAATCCCCGGCTCACAAGGAAGGGCAGGCCAATGAAGGCTATTGTGGTGGCCAGCCCCGCGAGTTCATCGCGGATCTCGTCTCGTCCCCAGTTCAAGAACATGTTCAGTTCGGACAAGATCGCCCCGCTTGAACTCGTCTCAACGCGCTTAACCGCGGCTTCTGGTCAGGCCCCCAGAAGGGCTGAGCCTGAAGTCACCAGTCTCAATGATCATCTGTAACCTCGCCCGGATAACTTCACAAATCTCCGAGTTTGAGACTGTCTGAAACCAGAATGTTCAGGCGCTGATGCTGGCGGCCTGCACCCGGTTCGTCCTGCCGACCCACGCCGCGCCAGACTTCGTCGGGCCTCCAGGCTGGGATGCCCCTCCCGGTGGAGACGAGTTCGAACTCCGTAATTGCGCCCCCAAGGGGGAGCTCCCGGCGAAGCCGGGTGAGGGGGTCAGCTGAGCCGCCGTTGACCCCCTCCGTCCCGGCGCAGGTGCCCCGGTCCACCTCCCCCTGGGGGGAGGAATTAGCGGCGGCGGGAGGCGGCGTGCTCGCGCCAGGTGATGAACAGGGTGGAGGCCACCACCACGGCGGCGCCGACGAGGGTCCAGACGGTGGGGACCTCGGCGAACAGGAAGAAGCCGACGGCGGCGGCGAAGACCAGGCGGATATAGTCCACCGGGGCCATGGCGGCGGCGTCGCCTGCGGCCATGCCGCGGATGTAGAAGGCCTGGGTCGCGGTGCCCATGACCCCCATCAGGGACAGCAGGGCCAGGTCGACGGGTTCCGGCCAGCGCCAGGACAACAGGGCTCCCGGGATCGAGAACACCATGCCGAGCGTCGCCGCCCAGACGAGGAGAACCGTCGGGGCGTGGTCCCGGGTCAGCACCTTCATGCCCGTCACTGTCAGGGCGAAGAGGAAGGACGAGGCCAGCATGGCCAGGGCCGGCAGCCCCAGGGCAAAGTGCCCCCCGACGCCGGGACGCACCATGATCAGCACGCCAGCGAAACCCGCCAGGGCGGCGAAGATCCGCAGGGGTCCAATCCGCTCGCCCACCACGAAGGCGGCCAGGGGCACCAGCCAGAGGCTACGGGTGAAGGACAGGGCGTTGGCATCGGCCAGGGGCATGTTCTGGAAGGCGTAGAAGGACAGCATGGTGCCCAGGGTCCCCGCCGCAGCCCGGAAGACCAGCAGGTCGGCCCGGCTGGTGGCGAAGGCTGCCGACCGGTGATGGAGGATGATCGGCAACAGGATCACGAAGCCCGCCGCCTGGCGATAGAAGGTCTGCAGCCCCGGCGAATAGCCTGTGCCAAGGTACTTGATGAGGGTCGACATGACCGTGAAGGCCAGGGCCGACGCTGTCATCCAGAGGGCACCCCGGACGTTGGGGGAAAGCCCGGCGAAGGCGGCCGCGGCGCGGTTCAACCCTGTCCGGAGCCCGGAGCCATCTGCATGAGGGACTCCCCGAAGATCGCCGCAAACGGGGACCCCGCCTCGGGGTCCCAGCTGTGCCGCGAGCCCACCGTGATGCCGCCATCCACCACCAGGTGGGTCCCGGTCACGAAGGCCGAGGCGTCGGAGGCCAGGTAGAGGGCGGCCTGGGCGATATCCTGGGGCAGGCCGGGCTTCTTCACCGGCTGGGCGATCTGGGCGTTCTGGGCCACCAGGGCGGCCATCTGGTCGGCGGCGTCCCGGGTCATGCCCATGGTGGCGCCGAAGATGGAGGTGGCGATCAGGCCCGGGCAGATGGCGTTGACCCGGATGCCCTGGGGCGAGAGCTGGGCGGCGGCACAGCGGCTCATGTGCACCACCCCGGCCTTGGCCGTGGAATAGGCGATCGGGCCCCAGCCCGCCTGCAGGCCGGCGATGGAAGCGGTGTTGATGATCGACCCGCCACCGCGCTTCAGCATGGCGGGCACCGCATGCTTCATACCCAGGGCCGGGCCCCGGACCAGGATGTCGAAGATCCAGTTCCAGCCATCGGCGGTGACCTCGGTGATGGCCCCCATCCGGTCCGAGATGCCGGCATTGTTGAACTGGATGTCGAGGCCGCCAAAGGCGCTCTCGGCCAGGGCCACGGCCGCCACGATGTCCGCCTCGGCGGTGACATCGCAGCGCGCATAGCGCACGGCGTCCGGGAACCGGCGCTCAAGCATGGCGCCCTTTTCGTCCTGGACGTCGGCGGCGATCACCTTGGCCCCCTCCGAGACGAAGAGCTCCAGGGTTCCCAGGCCAATGCCCGAGGCCGCCCCCGTGATCATCGCCACCTTGCCGTCGAGCCTTCCAGCCATGTCCGTATCTCCTGTCCGAAAAGCTTCAGTCGCCGAGGGTGACGACAACCTTGCCCATGGCCTTGCGGCTGCCCAGGTGGGCGATGGCGTCGGCGGCCTTCGCAAAGGCGAAGCGCTCGGAGACGTAGGGCTTGATCTTGCCCTGGGCGTAGAGGTCGATGAGTTCGAGGTTGGCCTTCTGGAAGAGGTCCGGATTGCGGGCCGTCCAGTTGCCCCAGATCACCCCCACGATGTCGCAGCCCTTCAGCAGGGGCAGGTTCAGGGGGATGCGGGGGATCTCGCCGGCGGCGAAGCCGATCACGAGGTAGCGGCCCTCCCAGGCGATGGAGCGCAGGGCGGGTTCGGCATAGTCGCCGCCAATGGCGTCATAGATGACATCCGCGCCCTTTTCGCCGCAGGCCTCCTTGAAGAGCTGGGACAGCTGCTTCTGGCCGTCGCGGTCAAAGGGACCCCGACCGTAAACCACGCCGGACTCGGCACCGTGACGGATGGCGAGGTCGACCTTCTCCTGGGTGGAGCAGGCGGCGATGACCCGGGCGCCCATGGCCTTGCCCAGCTCGACGGCCGCCAGACCGACGCCGCCGGCCGCGCCGAGGACCAGCATGGTCTCGCCGGCCTTCAGGTGACCCCGGTCCTTGAGGGCGTGGTAGGAGGTGCCGTAGGTGAGGATGAAGGCGGCAGCCTCGTCGTAGGGCATGGCGTCCGGGATCGGGGTCAGGCGCCCGGCGGGGGCGACGATCTCCTCGACCAGGCCGCCATGGCCGATCTGGGCCAGGACGCGGTCACCCACCTTCACCTCGGTGACGCCCTCGGCGATCTCGGTGACGATCCCCGAAACCTCGCCGCCCGGGGCGAAGGGCCGCGGGGGCTTGGACTGGTACTTGTCCTCGATGATCAGGACGTCCGGGAAGTTGATGCCGACGGCCTTGACCTGCACGCGGGCGCTGCCTGGGCGCAGGGCAGGGGCGGGAATGTCCTCGATCACCAGGGTTTCAGGACCGCCGACAACCTTGCTCAGGACCGCTTTCATGTCTCTCTCCCCCAATTTTTTGCGCGCATGGCGATAGCCGCGCACGCTAGCCCAGCCGTCCTGCGCGCGGAAGCCGTCGGGGCCAAAGAATCAGCGGATTTGGCGGGCGCCCCGGCCTCGCCTATAGTCCCGCCTCCCTTTGCCGAGGCTTCCGTGACCATCACCCTTGATCTTTCCCGGTCCCGAGACGCCGCCGCCGCCCCGGCGCGGCGAGAGAACCTGACGGGCCTGACCCGGCCGGCCCTCGTGGCCGCGCTGGAGGCGGGCGGCCTGGTGCAGGCCGGCAAGGCCAAGATGCGGGCCTCGCAGCTCTGGCGATGGATGCACCACTACGGGGTCACCGACTTCGCCCAGATGACCGACGTGGCCAAGGAGCTGCGGGCGGCCCTCTCCGACGCCTACGACCTGTCGCGCCCCGAGGTGGTCGAGCGCCAGGTCTCGGTAGACGGGACCCGGAAGTGGCTGATCCGAATGGCGCCCGGCATCGAGGTCGAGACTGTCTACATCCCGGACGTGGGCCGGTCCGGTGCCCTGTGCGTCTCCAGCCAGGTCGGCTGCACCCTGAACTGCACCTTCTGCCATACAGGCACCCAGCCCCTGGTGCGCAACCTGACGGCGGCCGAGATCGTCGCCCAGGTCCAGGTGGCCCGGGACGAACTGGGCGAATGGCCCTCGCCCAAGGAGGATCGCCGGCTCTCCAACATCGTCTTCATGGGCATGGGCGAGCCGCTCTACAATCTCGACGGCGTGGCCGACGCCATCGACATCATCGCCGACAATGAGGGGATCGCCATCTCCCGCCGGCGGATCACCGTGTCCACCTCGGGGGTGGTTCCCGAGCTCAAGGCCCTGGGCGAGCGCACCCAGGCCATGCTCGCCATCTCGCTTCACGCCACGAACGATGCCCTGCGCGACGAGTTGGTGCCCATCAACCGTAAGTATCCCATCGCCGAACTGCTCGCCGGCATCCGGGCCTATCCCGGCCTGAGCAATGCCCGCCGCGTGACCTTCGAGTACGTCATGCTCAAGGGGGTGAATGACAGCCCGGCCGAGGCCCGGGCCCTGGTGAACCTGCTGGCCGGCGTCCCGGCAAAGATCAACCTCATTCCCTTTAACCCCTGGCCCGGCAGTCCCTATGTCTGCTCGGACTGGGGGGCCATCGAGGCCTTCGCCGCTGTCCTGAACCGGTCGGGCTACGCCTCGCCCATCCGCACCCCCCGGGGTCGCGACATCCTCGCCGCCTGTGGCCAGCTCAAGAGCGAAAGCGAGAAGGAGCGGGCGTCCGTGCGCCGCGCCCGGGACCGCGCCGTCGTCGCAGGCGACTCTGCGGGAACAGATTCCCGGGACCCGGACTGAAGGAAGCCCCATGCTGAACGCCCTCGCCTCTCCCGAGATCCTGGCCTTCGCCGCCGGGTTTCCCCTGGCCCTGCTGCACGCCGCGGCTACCCTGGCCATCCTCGTCGCAGGCGCAGGCCTCTACCTGGTGCTCACCCCGCATCGCGAGATCGCCCTGATCCGCGAAGGCAACGCCGCCGCTGCCCTCTCCTTCGCCGGGGTCCTGGCGGGCCTGGCCCTGCCCCTTGCCGCCGCCATGACCGCCTCGGCCTCCCTGCTGGAGATCATCATGTGGGGCGCGCCGACCGTGGTGGTGCAGTTGCTGGTCTTCCGCATCGTCGACCTCATGCTCCACGGGCTTCCCGAGCGAATCCGGGAGGGCGAGATGTCCGCGGCGGTGCTTTTGGCGGGGGCCAAGTTCGCCTCGGCCATCGTGCTCGCCGCGGCTGTCGCGGGGTAGGAGGCGGGCGTGCACTTCCCGCGGCTCAGCGATTGGCTGGTCTATATCGCCATCATACTGGCTGTGATCGTGGTGGCGGTCGGCCGGCGTGAGCGCGCGGACGCACCGCCACCGCCGCCGC
>JBMOEP010000091.1:0-7218 GCA_049314675.1 Phenylobacterium sp. | reverse complement strand
GAGCAGCGGTTTTGTAAACCGAAGGTCACGGGTTCGATTCCTGTAGCCGGCACCATGGATTTTCGCCTTTCCGGAGTCGCCCATGTCCACCGCCCGTCCTCTCGCATCCCGTCCCCACGCCTCCCGTCCTCTGGCAGCCATCCTGTTCTTCGTGGGCTTGTCACTCGCCGCCTGCGGCAAGCCCGAAGCGCCGGATGGGGACGACACCGAAGTGACCGAAGCCCCGTCTGCAGTGCTGACGGACGTCCAGAAGGCGGCCCTGCTGGCAGATATGCCGGAGCCTTACCGCAGCGCGGACCTGGCCAAGGGCGAGGCCCTCTACGCCATGTGCCGCTCCTGCCATACCTACGTGAAAGGGGGGGGCAACATGACGGGACCCAACCTTTGGGGAACGGTCGGGGCCAAGGCCGCTTACACAGCCGGGTTCAAGTACTCCGACGAGCTCAAGGCCTCCGGACTGACCTGGGACCTTGCCACCCTCGACAAGTGGATCGAGAACCCCCGCGGCCTCGTCGAAGGCACCAAGATGTCCTACATCGGCATGAAGAAGCCTGAGGACCGGGTCGCACTGATCGCCTGGCTCAAGGTCAACACCAGCCCGGCCAACTAGACCCTTACTCCGCCGGCGAGGCCGTTTCGGCGGCCTCGAAGGCCTCGATCCGCCGCGCCCGGGTCTGTGATGGCTGCGTGAAGCGGGCCAGCAAGGTGTAGAACACCGGTACGAGAAAGACGGTCAGCAGGGTCGAGATAATCGCCCCAAAGAAGATCACCACCCCGATTGTCCGCCGGGACTCGCCCCCCGCCCCGCCCCAAAGAATAAGGGGCACAGCACCGGCCGCCGCTGCGATGGAGGTCATTACGATGGGCCGCAGGCGGATCACGGAGCTCTCGATTACCGCCTCGCGAACCGAACGCCCCTCGTCCCGCAATTGATTTGCAAACTCGACGATAAGGATGCCGTTCTTGGCGGCTATGCCCACCAGCATGATCAGCCCGATCTGGCTGTAGGTATTCAGGGTCGAGCCGCTGACCAGCAGGCCAAAGAGGCCGCCAAGGGCCGCTACCGGCACGGTCAGCATAATGACCAGCGGATGAATCCAGCTTTCGAACTGGGCGGCGAGAACGAGGAAGACCAGGATCAGGGCCAAGCCCAGGGCACCGTACACTGCGGCTCCACCCTCCAGGTAGTCGCGCGCGAGACCACCCCACTTGACTGTCGTGCCAGGACGCTTGTCGATCTCGGCCTGGAAGAAGGACACGGCCTCGCCCACGGTGTAGCCAGGATTGAGCTGTACCGAGAGGGTGATGGCCCGGAGCCGGTCCACCCGGTCTCGGCTTGGGGTGTCGCCCCGGATCTTCGTCGTGACAACCGCCGAGAGCGGCACCGTCGCCCCGGAGGCGGCCCGGACGTAGATGTTCCTGAGATCGGACTCGTTCATGCGCTGGGGGCGGTCGGCCTGAAGGATCACGTCGTATTCCTGTCCACCCTTGACGTAGGTTGTGGACTTCCGGGATCCGAAGAAGGTCTCGAGGGCCCGGCCGACAGCCTGTGCGGAGACGCCAAGCTGGGCGGCTTTTTCCCGGTCCAGTTCCACGAGCAAGCGGGGCGAAGTCGGCTCATAGTCGAGGCGTGGTCTGGCGAGGCCCGGATTGGTGCGAGCGGCCGCCATGAGAGGTTGGATCGCGCGCGCGATCTGCGGATACTCGTCCCCCACAACGATGATGTTGACGCTGGAGCCACCACCACCCCCTCCGCCACCGCGCTGGATCGAGGGGCGGACGGAGGCGATGACCCGCGCCGAGGTGATGCCCGAGTACTCCCGGTTGAGCTGAGCGGCGAGGTCCTGGGAAGAAATCTTGTGCTCGCGGGTATCGGGAAGGCCAGCGTTGCCGCCGCCCGAGCTGAACTGACTGCGCCCGAAGCTCGGCACGCTCAGTGTGTAGCGCTCGATCACACCTTCCTTGAGAAGCCCGAGCAGCCGCTTCTCCACGGCCTGGGAAGCCGGGAGGATGTAGTCGTAACCTGCGCCTTCAGGGCCCTGGATCGAAATGTCCACCCGGCCCCGGTCCTCGGTAGGGACAAGCTCCTTGGGGATGATGAAGGCAAGGCCACCAGCGATGAGGCCGAATGCGACAATTACTGCACCCGCTGAAATGGACGAGGCGAGCATCCGCTTAGGCGCCAAAAGGGCCTCCAGCGAGGCCTGGTAGGAGGCCTTTACGGCGTCCATAATTGCGTTGACCGCCCGGGTCACAGGACCGCCTGTACGCGCCGGGCGCAACAGGAGCGACGCCAGCATGGGGGACAGGCTCAGGGCGAGGATGGCAGAGAAGACCACTGCTGCGGCCACGGATACAGCGAGTTCGACAAAGAGCCGGCCGGTGAAGCCCGGCATGAACATCAGGGGCGCAAAGACCGAGACCAGGACGACGGTGGTCGCCACCACGGCGAAGAACACCTGCGCAGCGCCCCTCTGGGCTGCAACGAGCGGGGGTTCGCCCTCGTCGATCCGCCTCTGGATATTCTCGACCACCACGATGGCGTCGTCGACGACCAGTCCGATGGCCAGGACAAGGGCGAGCAGGGTCAGAAGGTTGACCGAGAAGCCCAGGGCCGCGAGGACAATGAACGTGGCGAGGATGCAGATGGGTGCGACCACCGATGGCACGACGGCCGCCCTCCAGGATCCGAGGAAGAGCAGGTTCACCAGGGCCACGAGGGCCAGGGCCATGCCCATGGTGACCCAGACCTCCTCAAGGGCATGGCGGGTGAAGGTGGTGAAGTCGACGGATACCTCCATCTTCGTGCCTGGCGGCAGGCTGCGGTTAATCTCCCGGACCTGTTTCCGGATTCCGTCAGAAATCTCGAGATCGTTGGCCTGGGACTGGCGGGTGATGGCCAGGCCCACCTGGTCGCTTCCGTTCGACCTGAAGAGCCGCCGACGCTCGTCAGGACCTTCTTCAATGCGGGCGATATCGCCAAGACGCAGCACGTAGGCGTTCGAGTTTGTGGCGCTCGCCGCTGCCGACAGGGGAGATGCCGCAGTCCCGGCGGCGGTGGCTGAGGAGCCCAGGGCGCCCTGTTGCCCCGCCGCAGAGGGGGCCGCGCGGTTGGTACCCGATGCCGTGATTGGTAGCTGGGCGAAGTCCGCAGGTTTCGAATAGCCGCGGGCCACGCGGATGGTGAAGTCCTTGGTGGGCGCCTCGAGGGAGCCAGCGGGAAGCTCGAGGTTCTGGGCCCGGAGTGCGGACTCTACGTCATCCACAGTCACCCCTCGGGCAGCCATGGCCATTGGATCCAGCCAGATGCGCATGGCGTAGACCTGCGCGCCGCCCACCCCCACCTGGGCTACGCCGGGTACGGTGGAGAGGCGCTCGACCAGGTAGCGGTTGGCGTAGTCCGTAAGCTCCAGCCGGTTCAGCGCCGTCGAGGTCAGGCTGATGAACATGATCGGCGAGTCGTCCGCGTTCGCCTTGGCAATCTGGGGCGGGTCGGCCTGGTCTGGCAGCAGGGGAGTGACCCGGCTGACAGCGTCCCGCACGTCGTTGGCCGCGTCGTCCAGGTTCCGGTCAAGGGTGAAGGAGATGGAGATCCGGCTTCCCCCGTCCCGCGAGGAAGAGTTCACCCGGTCAATGCCCTGGATGCCGGACACCTGGCGCTCGATCACCTGGGTGATGCGCTCCTCGACCACCTCGGCCGACGCTCCACGATAGCTGGTAGAGACGCTGACCGTTGGCGGATCGACGCTCGGAAGCTCACGGACCGCCAGGGACAGGTAGCTGGCCAAGCCCACGACGCAAAGCAGGATGGCCCCGACCGCCGCAAAGACCGGGCGGCGGACCGAGAGGTCGGAGATCGTCATCCGGCCCGGCGCGGGGCGGCGCCTCCCGGAGGGGGGGAGCCGGCGGGTCGGACCGGCTGGCCGGACTGGATACGGTTCAGGCCGTCGGCCACCACTCGGTCTGCTGTCGTCACGCCCTCAAGGATCTCGACCCAGCCATCTTGCCTCAGGCCAGCGACGACAGGCCTTTGCTGCACCGTCATGCGCCCGTCCTCCTGGACAGCGACAAAGACCGAGGCGCCGTCGCCCTGAACGGCCACGGCGGATTCCGGCAGGGCCAGCGCCGTCCGAACGCCCTGGGTAACGCCCACCCGCAGCATCATGCCAGGCTTGAGCAACCCCTCCGAGCTTGTGAACTCGGACCGGGCGGTGAGGGCCCGGGTCCGCTCATCAATGCGGGTGTCGAGGCGAAGGACACGGCCATTGAAACGGGCGTCCGGCCAGGCGTCCACCGTGGCTGTCAGGGCCTGACCCTCCCTCACCGAGGACAGGAACCGATCAGGCACCTGGAAGTCCACCCGGAGGGCGGAGAGATCATCCAGGGTCACGATCGCGGCCCCCGGACTGATTACGGCGCCCGGGGCGATGTCCGAGAGTCCGACCACCCCGGCGAAGGGCGCACGAATAACCCGGTCACCAAGGCGGGCTTCTGCGGCGCCCACATCGGCGCGAGTGCTCTTCCAGGCCGCCTCGTACTGGTCTACCGCGGCGTCGGACGCATAGCCCTGATCGCTGAGTGCCTGCCAGCGCTCATAGGCCCGGCGGGCCTGCACCTCCCGGGCCCGGGCCTGGGCGAGGGCTGCGTCCTGCTCCGTGGTCTTGAGTTCGACGAGGACCTGGCCCTTGGCAACGCTCTGGCCCGGGGAGAACAGGACGCGGCTTACCAACTGGGTGGTGGCCGCCGACAGGGTCACGGACTGGCGGCCCTTTGCAACGCCGAGCAGTTCGAGCCGCTCGGTGAAGACGCGGCTGACCGGGCTGATGAGGGAAACCTGCGGGACCTCGCCGCGCGAGCGGCCGGGACCTCCGGGACCTCCCGGTCCGCCGCCCTGGGTCGCCTTGCCGGGGGACAGGACCTTCAGTCCACCTGCCACCACCATGAGCAGCACGACGCCAATCGCGAGGACGAGGAAAAAGTGCCGCCTGAGCACGTGCGCAAGAACTCCGGGGCCCCGACGAATCCTGGGGCGTCAGCCAAGTATAGAAACGCTACCTAGGGACGCGCTTCCCCCGCGTCCACCCCGGACGCGTCTGCTGACAGTCGAATCCTGCCCGTCGCCGGGTCGTCAGGCGTCGTAGCCGGGGAGCTCGCGGTCCAGCTTGCGCAGGCATCCCGCCCAGCCCAGCTTGCCGCCAATGCCGCGCCCCACCTGGCGACGCACCTCATCCTGGGCGGCGTCCGGCGCGATGAGCACATTCTCCCGGCCGCAGGACAGGGCCATGACCTGCTGCATGCAGGCGCGCTCGAGGAAGAACATGCCGGTCCAGCATTCGGCAGCACTCTCGCCCAGGGCCAGGGTACCGTGGTTACGCAGCATCATCAGCGACTTGTCGCCAAGGTCCGCCACCAGCCGCTCGCGCTCATCGAGGTTCAGGGCGATGCCTTCATAGTCATGGTAGGCCAGATGCGGCAGGCAGATCAGGGAGTGCTGCGATAGGGGCAGAAGCCCTTCCTTCTGCGAGGAAACCGCGGCACCCTGATCTGAGTGCAAGTGCATGACAAACTTGGCGTCCTCACGGTTCATATGGACCGCAGAGTGGATGGTGAAGCCTGCGGGATTGATGAAATAGGGCGTCTCCTGGAGGATGTTGCCCTCGACATCGATGCGCACCAGGGACGAAGCTGTGATCTCGTCAAAGAGCATGCCGTAGGGATTGATCAGGAAGTGGTGCTCAGGCCCCGGGATACGTGCCGAGATGTGGGTGTAGATCATGTCATCCCACCCGTAGAGCGCCGCCAGCCTATAGAGGGCCGCCAGGTCCACCCGGGCTTGCCACTCTTCCTCGCTTACCTTGCCCTTGAGCGAGACAACGCCCGCCAGCGAACCATCAGCCATGACAGACTCCCAAGATTATTTCTGGCCAAACCGTCGCCCCGGCGCGGTCAAAGGTCAAGGCCAGGCGGAGCGACTAGGTGTCCGACCGGATACGGGAAACGGACTTGAGCCAGCCAGCGTAGGCAGCATCGGCTGGCTCCGCCGGCGTCAGGGCGTCCAGGCGGGTCGTCGCCGGACGCGCCGCCGCCGCTGCCGCCGCGTCGGGGTAGAGCCCGCAGCCAATGCCGGCAAACAAGGCGGCGCCGAGGGCCGTCGTCTCCTCGTAAGCGGCGCGCGCCACAGGTACGCGGGTCAGGTCGGCAAGCTTCTGGCAGAACCAGGCCGACCGCGACATGCCGCCGTCGACCCTGAGTTCCGCTTCCGGGCCGAAGGCCGAGGCAGCGTCGAGACGCATGGCCTCGATGAGATCCCGGGTCTGGAAGGCCGCGGCCTCGAAGGCCGCATCAGCGATCTCGGCAAGTCCTGTATCCCGGGTCATGCCCAACAGGGCACCCCGGGCGTCAGGATCCCACCATGGAGCGCCCAGACCCGTAAAGGCCGGAACCATAGTCACCCCGTGACCCGGCCGGGCCTGGCGGGCCAGGGCCTCGATCTCGGCCCCGCCGCCCGGAACGGCGAGCCCCTCGTTGATCCACTGCAGGGCAGCACCGGCCACGAAGATAGAGCCCTCCAGCGCATAGGTTGCCCTCCCCCCCAGTCGCGCCGCCACCGTGGTCAGGAGCCGGGTCGAGGACAGGGGCACCGTCTCGCCGGTGTTCAGCAGCAGGAAGCAGCCCGTGCCGTAGCTCGCCTTCATCTCCCCGGGGCGAATACAGCCCTGACCCATGAGCGCCGCCTGCTGGTCCCCGGCGACGCCGCGGATCGCCACCGGTGCCCCAAGGATTTCCGGCAGGGTCGCCCCGTAGTCGTCGGCGCAGTCCAGGACCCTTGGCAGCAGGGACCGGGGCACCCGGAACAGGTCGAGGAGTTCATCTGACCAGTCCTGGGCATGGATGTCGAAGAGCAGGGTGCGTGAGGCGTTCGTGGCGTCGGTCGCATGGACTGCACCGCCGGTCAGGTTCCAGATCACCCAGCAGTCCATGGTGCCTGCAAGCAGATCACCGGCCTCCGCACGCGCCCGGAGGCCGGGTTGGCTGTCGAGGATCCAGGCGATCTTGGTGCCCGAGAAGTAGGGATCGAGCAAAAGCCCGGTCAGGGCCGTCAACCTCGGTTCGATCCCCTGCTCCCGGAGCGCTTCGCAGGCGGGTGCCGTGCGGCGGTCCTGCCAGACAATGGCCCGGCTGACAGGCTCTCCGGTACGACGGTCCCAGATCACGACG
>JBMOEP010000090.1:0-7245 GCA_049314675.1 Phenylobacterium sp. | reverse complement strand
AGGAGCTTCGTCGGGTCGAGAAGGAGCAGAAGATCACCATCATTCCGACAGATGAGGAGGTGGATGAACAACTGACCGAAATGGCCAGGGAAAACAACGCTAACCTGAAGCAATTTACCAACTCGCTCGCTGCCCAGGGGATCGGCCTCGATACCCTGCGGGAGCAGGTGCGGGCGCAGTCGGGCTGGCAGCGCTGGGTGCGCGGCCGGTACGGCTCCCGGCTGCGGATCGGTGAAGACCAGATCAAGGCGGAGATGGAGCGGATTTCCACCTCGGCCTCGCGGCCCCAGTACCAGATCGCAGAGGTCTTCATCGACGCCGGACGGGTGGGCGGAATGGAGGTGGCCGTTGGTGGTGCCACCCAACTCGTCACCCAACTCCAGCAGGGTGCGCCCTTCCCGGCCGTCGCACGCCAGTTCTCCGCATCGCCCTCGGCCGCTACGGGCGGAGATGTGGGCTGGATCTCGTCCGGGGAAATGCCTCCGGAGGTCGACGCCGCCCTGGAACAGATGCGTCCGGGCCAGCTCTCCAGACCCATTCCTGTCCGGGACGGGGTTTACATCGTCCTTCTGCGCGACCGAAGGGCTGGAACCTCAGCGGCCACGGTGTCGCTCAAGCAGGCGGCGATCCCGCTGCCCCAAGGGGCCCCCGAACCCTCTGTTCGCGCTGCGGCCGCAAGGCTCAACGACGTCCGCTCCCGGCTGAAGGGCTGCGAGACGGTCGAGGCCGAGGCTGGAAAGATCGCCGGAGTCGTCGCTGCGGACCTCGGCGAGGCCGAACTCAAGGACCTCTCCCCTGCCTTCCGGGCCGCCGTGGAGGGCCTCTCCCCCGGCCAGACCTCAGACCCCATCCGGACCAATGTGGGACTTCACATCCTTACGGTCTGTGGGCGCGGAGCCACCGACGGTGGCGACGCCTCGCGCCAGCAGATCGAGGGTCGGCTTTACAGCCAGCAGCTGTCGATGATTGCCCGGCGCTACATGCGCGACCTGCGCACCGCCGCCACCATCGAGACCCGCTAGGCGCGCCGGTATGCCGGCCACGCCCCTCGCCGTCACCTTGGGCGATCCCGCCGGCATTGGTCCGGAGATCATTGCGGAGGCCTGGCGACGCCGTACCGAAGCCAGTCGTCCCTTCGCCGTGTTCGGGGACCCCACGGTCCTCAAGAGCGCAGGCGCACCCGTCGTCACCGTGGATAGGCTGGAGGCGGCCGCAGGCGTCTTTCGGGAGGCGATTCCCGTGCTGGGGACCCCGCTTGCAGGTCCCGTCCGGCCAGGCCATCCCGATCCCGGGTACGCGGACGCCGTGACCCGCTGGATCGCCGCAGCAACCGAGGCCTGCCTGTCCGGGGAAGCCGCCGCCCTGGTCACGGCCCCGATTTCAAAGGCCGTCCTGAAGGCCGCCGGGTTCCGCCACCCCGGGCACACCGAATTCCTTGGCGAGCTGACGGCGGGCGCGCCATTCGCCGGCGAAAGGGGCCCCGTCATGATGCTGGCGGCGGCCGATCTGCGCGTCACCCTGGCGACCATCCACCTGCCGATCTCCGGCGTCGCGGCGGCCCTGACCTTCGAGGGCCTCCTTCGGACCATCCGTGTCACTGGACAGGCGCTGGCACGGGACTTCGGCTGCGCCCACCCGCGTCTCGCCATCGCCGGGCTGAACCCCCACGCCGGCGAGTCGGGGGAAATCGGGCGGGAAGAGATCGATCTGATACGCCCCGCAGTGGAAGTCCTGCGGGCGGCGGGGATGGACGTAACAGGTCCCCTACCCGCCGACAGCCTGTTTGCTGCAGGGATGCGGGAACGCTTCGACGCGATCGTCTGCATGTATCATGACCAGGCCCTGATCCCGGTGAAGATGCTCGACTTCTGGGGCGGGGTGAACATCACCCTGGGCCTACCCATCGTCCGGACCTCACCCGACCATGGAACCGCCTTCGACATCGCCGGCAGGGGACTGGCGCGCCCGGACAGCTTCGTTGCCGCCCTGAAGGCTGCAGCCGCCATCGCGGACCGGCGCGCCGCGTGACCCTTTCCGAGCGTCTCTCAGACCGGCTCGCCGCCCATGGGCTCTTGGCCAACAAGGGGCTGGGCCAGCACTTCCTCCTTGACCTGAATGTTACCCGAAAGATCGCCCGGCTGTCGGGATGCGGGCCCGGCGGCCTTGTCATCGAGGTGGGACCGGGGCCCGGGGGCCTGACACAGGCCCTCCTGGAGACCGGGGCCAGGGTCGTCGCCATCGAACGGGACGCCCGGTTTGCGCCCCTGCTCGAGGACCTCGGGCAGGCCTTTCCGGGCCAACTCGAGGTGATCTTTGCCGACGCCCTGCGGGTGGACGAAAACCAGCTCGCTGGAAGCCAACCCGCCCGCGTGGTTTCAAACCTTCCCTACAACGTCGGGACCGCCCTGCTCATCAAGTGGCTGACGGGCCCCTTCCGACCCGTCTCCCTGACCCTGATGTTCCAGAAGGAGGTCGCCGACCGGATTGTCGCGGATCCGGGGGCCGAGGCCTATGGCCGGCTGTCCGTCCTCGCAGCGGCCGTCACCGACCGACGGATCGTGCTGGAGGTTCCCGCGCGGGCCTTTACCCCACCCCCGAAGGTGGCATCCGCGGTCGTTCACCTGGCTCCGCGGGACGGTAGCATCGGCGGCGAACGCCTGGATGCGCTTCAGGCCGTCACCGCCGCTGCCTTTGGCCAGAGGCGAAAGATGCTGCGCTCGGGTCTCAAGTCCCTTGGCGGCGAGGACCTGTGCAGGGCGGCGGGGGTGGATTCGTCATCACGGCCGGAAACCGTATCCCTTCCTGGCTTCCTGGCGCTCGCAGACGCCCTTCTCACGAAAGCTTGATCGGAGAGAATGTCGGGCCTAGGGTCTGTCGGTCCCTGGGGTGATTCCGACGCCATCGTGGTGCCGGGCGTCCGCTCGGACATCTCGGGAGAGTTCCAATGAAGAAGATTGCTCTGACTGTGGCCGCCATGGCCGCCGTGGCATCGCTCGCCGCTTGCAGCAAGCCCGCCGAAGCCCCGGCCGCCGCCGCTGACGCCGCCGCCGCCACCGCGACCGACGCCGCCGCCATGGCGACCGACGCTGCCGCCACCGCGACCGACGCCGCCGCCACGGCTGCTGACGCCGCCGCTGCTGCTCCGGCCGTCGCTGGCGCCGCTGTCGAGGGCGCCGCTGCCGCCGCTGCTGCTGCTCCGGCCGCCGCCGCTGGTGCCGCCAACGAAGTCGTTGGCGCCGCCAAGGACGCCGCTGGCGCTGCCATGGCTGAAAAGAAGTAAGTCAGGCTGAACCGGCTGGAATCCAGCCGTTCCAGACTGCATTCGGAAGGGTCGTCCCCCGGGGCGGCCCTTCTTCTTTTCGGGGTACCGAGATTTAGTCCGCAGCCTCGCCGGGAAGCCTCTCTGTATCGACGCTGGCCTGCATGGCCGGCGCATACCGGGGCCCGGCAACCGTGGAGGCGTTCACCGTAGCCTCGACCTGGGCCATGACCTCGTCTGACAGGACGATCCCCGAGGCGGCCATGTCCTCGCGCATGTGATCCGGGTTTGTCGTCCCAGGGATCGGGATGAGCGTCGGGTCCTTCTGGAGCAGCCAGGCCAGGCAGAGTTGCGCTGGCGTGCACGCCGCCTGGTGCGCAATGGCCTCGAACCGGTCCAGGAGATCGAGATTCTTGACGAAGTCCTCGCCCTGGAAGCGTGGCATGCCCACCCGGAAGTCGCCCGCGTCCAGGCCCGAGAGTTCGCGGACGCCGCCCGCAAGGAATCCCCGCCCCACGGGGCTGAAGGCCACGAAGGCGACGCCGAGTTCCCGGCACGCGTCGAGGACGGCGACCTCGGGATTGCGCGTCCAGGGCGAGTATTCAGTCTGAAGGGCAGTAATGGGGTGCACCGCATGGGCGCGACGGAGGGCGCCTGCGGACACCTCAGAAAGGCCAATCGAACGGATCTTACCCTGCGCCACGAGGTCGGACAGGGCCCCGACACTCTCTTCGATCGGCACCCGACGGTCCCAGCGATGCAGGTAATAGAGGTCGATCACATCGACACCCAGTCGCTGAAGGCTCTCCTCGCAGGTCGCCTTCAGGACCTCCGGACGCCCGTTCAACTCCCGCTGCTCGCCCCTGGAGAGGCCGCACTTCGACGCCAGGACGAAGCGGTCCCGGTGCGGTCCCAGAACCTCCCCCACCAGCCGCTCGTTGTGACCGAGCCCGTAGACCGCAGCGGTGTCGAAGAAGGTGCAACCGGCGTCGAGGGCGCCCAGCAGGACAGCCTCGGCCTGGGCCCGGGACGGTGGCGGGCCATAGGCATGAGACAGGCTCATGCAGCCCAGTCCGATCTCCGAGACTTCGAAGGCGCCAAGCTTACGGGTCTTCATGTGACGCTCCAGGGTCAGGTGGATTCCGAACCCAGCCGCTGGACAAAGTCCGGCAGCCAGGGATTGCGCGACGGCTTCATGCGCTCGGCCCTGTAGATGTGGCCAAGGTCCGCAAAGGCCCGGTCGAAGTTCTTGTTCACGATGATGTAGTCGTAGTCGCCCCAGTGGGTGATCTCTTCGCGCCCACGCTCCAGGCGCTGCTGGATCACCGCCTCGGAGTCCTGAGCCCGGGCATGGAGCCGACGGGCGAGATCGGCCCAGGACGGTGGCAGGACGAAGACGCTGACACTGTCCTCGGGCAGGACCTTGCGGATACTGGCCGCGCCCTGCCAGTCAATGTCGAACAATACGTCCCGCCCTTCGGCCAGGGCTGCCTCCACGGGCGCCCGGGGGGTGCCGTAGCGGTGGTCATGGACGTGGGCCCATTCCAGCAGTTGGCCGCCCGCCACCATCTCGTCGAATCGCTCTGGAGAGACGAAATAGTACTCGCGGCCCTCGGCCTCGCCAGGGCGCGGCGCCCGGGTGGTAGCGGAGATCGACAGGACGAGGTCGTCATGGTCCGACACGAGACGGCGGGACAGGGAGGTCTTGCCGGCGCCCGAAGGGCTGGAGATCAACAGGAGGAGTCCCCGCCTCTGAACTTCCCAGGGACGGGCGGATTCCGTCGAAGTCATGGGAGTTCCCCCAATTCCGGTCTCACTCGACATTCTGGACCTGTTCTCGAAACTGATCGATCACCGCCTTGAGGTCCAGACCCACCCGGGTCAGTTCCGGAACTGCAGCTTTCGAACACAAGGTATTGGCTTCCCGCATGAATTCCTGTGTCAGAAAATCCAATCGCCGACCGACCCCCAGGCCGTCGGCAAGCAGTGTCCTGGCACTCGCCACATGACCTTCCAGCCGGTCGAGTTCCTCCCGGACGTCCGCCTTGACCGCCAGGGTCGCCGCCTCAAGGAAGGCCCGCTCAGCAATGTCGTGGCCCTCACCGGCGATTTCGGAGAGACGCCGCGCAAACCGTGTCCGGATGAACTCGACCTGAGCCCCGGCCAGGTCCGACGCCCGCCGGACCCGGGACTCCACCGCGTCGAGATGCCCAGCAAGAACACCTAACAACTGAAGCCCCTCTTCCCGGCGGGCCGAACCCAGGGCGTCGAGGGCTACCACCACCGACACGCCCAGCTGCGCCCCGACGTCCTGGAGGGCCAGGGGATCCTCATCAACCAGGTCGCCCTCAAGCACGCCACGAAGGCCGAGAAGGCCATCCAGGGAGGGCCGCAGCACCCGCCCCTCGGCGATCCAGGGTTCACCGGCCTCGAGCAGCCGCCGGGCCAGATCGACATTCACCCGCACGGGGGCGCCGGCCTCAATGCGGCGGGCCGTCACCGTGACGGAGACCTGCCCCCTCTGGAACCGGGCCTGCGCCGCCTCCCGGGTCAAACGCTCAAGGGCATCAAAGCCCGGGGGGCCACGAAACCGCACATCCAGGCCGCGCCCGTTGACGGACCGGGCCTCCACAACCCAGGACCAGCCGCCAGATGCGCCCTCCGTGCGCCCGAAACCGGTCATTCCACTGAGCGTCGCCATCAGTCGCCTCCCGCCCGTCCGCGCTCGATCTCGCGCCAGCGCGCGACATTCGCATTATGCTCGGCAAGGGTACGGGCAAAGACATGCCCGCCACTGCCATCCGCCACGAAGTAGAGGTCCTGCGTCTGAACAGGGTCCAGGACGGCCTCCAGGGAGGCCTTGCCCGGATTGGCAATGGGCGTCGGCGGCAGGCCGGAATAGGCATAGGTGTTCCAGGGGCTCCGGCTCAGGAGTTCCGATGCCCTCAGGCCCCGGCCAAGGGGCTCACCCCGGCTGATGGCGTAGATCACGGTGGGATCGCTCTGTAGGCGCATGCCCACCCGGAGCCGGTTTATGAAGACCCCGGCGACCCGCCTGCGCTCGTTCGCCTGTCCGGTCTCCTTCTCGACAATGGAGGCCAGGATCACCGCCTCACGAGGCGAACTCAAGGGCAGGCCCGGCTGGCGTGCCGCCCAGAGGCGATCGAGGAGGGCCTGCTGGTCAGAACGCATCCGGTCGACCAGGGACTGGCGGCTGTCCCCCCGGTCTGTCCGGTAGGTTTCCGGAAGCAGGACGCCCTCTTCAGGAACCTCGAGGTCCCCGGATAGCCATTCCGTGTTCTGCAACTGGCGAACGATCATGGCCGACGTCCGCCCCTCTGCCAGGGTAACGCTACGGTGCAGGGTCCGTCCGGCCTGGAGATCTGAAAGTATCGAAAGGACCGGGGTCCGGCTGGGGAAGTCGTATTCTCCCGCCTTCAGGGACCGCCCCGCACCCGTAGCGCGCGCAAGGACCTGGAAGAGAAGCTCCGACCGGATGACCCCGGAAGATTTCAGTACCCGGGAAACTTCAGAAACACCCGACCCCCTCGGCAGGAAGACCAGGGTCGAGGCGCCTGCCCGGGCTGTGGGCCCGGGGCCCAGGTTCAGGTAGGCCGCGAGGAGCAGGCCGGCCAACAGGAGCCCAACCCCGGCGAAACCCCGCCAGCGCGCCGGGCGGGGCCTTGTTCTCACGGGACCTTCTTGAGGACGAGAGACGCGTTGGTTCCGCCAAACCCAAAGCTGTTGGACAGCGCGATATCTATCTTCATCGGCTTGGCCTTGTGGGGGACGAGGTCCACCAAGGTGTGCACCGAGGGATTATCAAGGTTGAGGGTCGGCGGCGCGACCTGGTCACGGATGGCAAGGCAGGCAAAGGCGGCCTCAATGGCGCCGGCTGCACCCAGGAGATGGCCAGTGGCCGCCTTGGTCGAACTCATGGTGGCGCGGGCCGCGGCGTCTCCCAGGAGACGGGTGACAGCTCCCAG
>JBMOEP010000089.1:0-7283 GCA_049314675.1 Phenylobacterium sp. | reverse complement strand
CGACCCTGGTGGAGGCCGAGAGCACTGAGGTGACCCCTGAGGGCAAGGTCCGGACCCTGACCATGCCGGGCGGGCGGACGGTCTCGGAACTCATGACCGATGGCGGGCCACACCATTACACGTACACCTACGACCGGCCGGACATGGACGCCTACGTCTCCACCGTGTCCGTGGAGCCCGGTGTCGGTGACGCCTGCGCCATCGTCCTTCGGGTACAGTTCCAGCCGAAGGACCCTTCCCAGCTCGAGGCTGCGACCGAGGCCATGGGGAAGTTCTGCCGGGGCAACCTCAAGGCCATGAAGCGGGCCCTTGGCCTGGCCTGATCCCGGTCCGCCGCCACCAGGGCGCGGTCCGGCGGGCATTGCGCATAACCGGGGGGACACGTGCAGCAGGACCTGATCCAGTGGGCCGTCTTCGGCGGCCTCACCGCCCTGATGGCGATCCTCACAGGCTGGCAGGTCGCTCGCATGGGCGGCCGGTCGACCAATTCCAACCAGGAATACTTCCTGGCCGGCGGCAACCTGAGCTGGCCCTTCATCGCCGGCTCGATCACCCTGACCAACCTGTCCACCGACCAGCTGGTGGGCATGAACGGCAATCAGATGCTGCTGCTGGCCTGGTGGGAGCTCTCGGCCATCGCCGGCCTGATGATGCTCTGCTGGGTCTTCCTGCCCATCTACTACCGGAACAACTGCACCACCACGACGGAGCTGCTCGAGCGGAAATACGGGTCCGTGCACCTCCGGGCGATGATCTCGGTGCTGTTCCTGCTGGGCAACGTCTTCATCTACCTGCCGATCATGCTCTACACGGGCTCGCTTTTCCTGAAGACCATGTTCGGGCTCGAGGTGCCCCTGTTGGCCATTGCGGCGGCCATGGCGTTCCTGGGCGCCGCCTATGCGATCGGCGGTGGGCTCCGGGCCGTGGCCGTCTACGACACCTTGGCAGGGGTCGGGGTGCTGGGCATGGCGGCCCTGGTGGTCTTCCTGTCGCTCAAGGCCATCGATTTCGACCTGTCAGGCATACCGCCGGAGCGCCTGAGCATGATTGGCGGCCCGGACAGTCCCATTCCCTGGCCGACCCTCCTGACCGGGATGATCTTCATCCAGATGTTTTACTGGAGCACCAATCAGACCATCACCCAAAGGGCCATGGCCGCTCCCAGCCTACGGGAGGGACAGAAGGGTGTGATGGCGGCCGCGGTGATCCGCCTGGTTTTCATTCCTGCCATCGTCGTGGTGCCGGGCGTGGCCGCCTACAAGCTGTTCGGGGTGGCGGGTGACGCCACCTACGGCAAGGTGGTCGCCATGGTCATGCCCAGCTGGCTGTCCGGGGCCTTTGCCGCCTTCATGGCCGCAGCCCTGCTGACCAGCTACACCTCGGTCCTGAACTCTTCGGTGACCCTCTACGTCTGCGACCTGCACGAGAAGTTCATCGCCCCGAAGCCGGACGTCGGGCGGCTGAATACCCGGATCTCCCTGGGCTTCATGGTCGTCTCGATCCTTCTCGTGCCCGTCTACATGGGCGCGGTCTCGATCATCAACTTGGTCCAGCAGCTCAATGGACTCCTGTCCATGCCGATCCTGTCGGCCTTCATCGTCGGCCTGATGTTCCGCAACGTCGACGCCCGGGCCGTCATGGGCGCGGTGGTCTTCGGGGTTCTGCTCTACGCCGGATTCACCTTCGTCTGGACGCCGATCCACTACATCCACCTGATGCTTGTGACCCTGGTCGCCTGCGTTGTCTTTGCCCTGACCGTGAACCGCTGGGTGTTTGGCCGCCGGGCGGTCCTGACGGCGCGGATACCGGGGCTTCCTCGACCCGCCGGATGATGCGCCTGCGGACGCTTCCGGAGGTTCCGTTCTTGACGGCGGAAGGGTTTATGCTGGCACCCTGACGCTTCGCACCTGAGGTCCACCATGCTGAACCGGCTTGACGATTTCCCGATCCACCAGACGCCCGAGCCCATTGCCCATCCGGCGACGAGCGACAGGAACGTCTACGACCGGACCTGGTTCAACGGCTACGCGAAGGACGGGTCCTACTATTTCGGGGTCGGCATGGCGATCTACCCCTTCCGGGGCATCCTCGACGGTGCCTTCAGCGTGGTCCGTCCGGACGGGCGCCAGTACTGTTTCTACGCCTCCCGGCGCGCACCGACCGAGCGCACCGAAATGCAGGTCGGTCCCTTCCGCCTTGAGGTGCTCGAGCCCATGCGCCGCACCCGGGTGGTGCTGGAGGCGAACGAGAGCGGCCTGTCCTGCGACCTGGTGTTCTCAGCCCGGACCGCGAGCATCCAGGAAGCCCGCCAGACCCTTTGGTCCGGCGCGCGCCGGGTGATGGATGCCACCCGCTTTGACCAGTTCGGCCGCTGGAGCGGCTGGGTCAGGACGCCCGAGGGCGAATTCCAGGTGGACGAGGACGTCTGCATTGGCACCAAGGACCGGTCCTGGGGCGTGCGGAACGTGGGCGAGCCGGAAACCGGCGGGGCACCCCGCACCCAGCCACCGAGCGCCTTCTTCCTCTGGGCGCCCCTGGTCTGGGACGACCACATTTCGCATGCGATCTTCTTTGATGACGCCGAGGGACGCCCCCTGGTGCGCGAAGGCATCACGGCACCCCTCTACGCCGGCCTGGCAGAGATCCCAGGGGTCGAGGACGGGCGCGACCGGCGCATGGCGACGGCTCGCCACCGGGTCGACTATCACCCCGGGACCCGGCTGGCGCGATATGCCGAGCTGGACCTGGTCGACCATGACGGATCGGTCCGGACCATCAGCATGGAGCCCATACTGAAGTTCCAGATGAAGGGCCTGGGCTACGGCCATCCCGAATGGGGGCAGGGCATGTGGAAGGGCGAGCTGGCCATCGGCCACGAGTCCTTCGACCCCCGACAGCTTGATCCCCTCGCACCTGCCCACCTGCACACCCAGCAGGTCGTCCGGACCCGCGACAATGAGGGCCGGACGGGCATCGGCGTCCTGGAGCAGGTCTGCATCGGTCCCTACGCCCCCGCCGGGTTTACCCAGATGCTTGACGGGGCCAAGGGCTAGGGACTCGGAGTTCGGGGAGACTGGCCAGGGGGGCGATCCCATCGACCCGGGCGAAGAGCCCTCAGGTTCTGTCCTGGGGGTCCGGACCAGAGGCTCCGCCGCGCTTCGTCTTCCCCTGAGGACCCTGTCCGTCCTGTTTCCGTCTCCCGTTTCAGGCCATTTCCGCAACAGGGGGGACATCGAGTCCACGCCGTCGCCCCGCAGCCCTCGCCGGGGCCTGTGTCATCCAATCGTCATCGATCCTTTGTAATCGATCCGTTGCCGATTTCGGGCTATCGTTTGGGGCGTCTTTTTCCCAGCCCAAGTCGCCACTGACAGGATTCCTCGTGAAGACCATCGCCATCGCTGCGGGTGCGCTTGTCCTGGTGCAGGGTGTCTTCGCCGGGGAGGTCTCCGCCCAGGTGCTGGAGATCGGCGAGGATGGTGTGGTAACCACCTATTCCGGTCCCATGGTCTTCACCAACTCTGGCGGCCAGCCCATTGCCAAGGTCTCCCGCCCTGCGCCATCCCTCGATACCGCGCAGGCGGAGGTTCCCCGCCTGGTCGCCGAGGCGGCGGCGCGTCATGGCGTTGATCCCGGCCTGGCGGCTGCGGTTGCCTGGCAGGAGTCTCGCTTCCGCCAGTCGGCGGTGTCGCCGAAGGGTGCCAGGGGCGTCATGCAGTTGATGCCTCAAACCGCCCGCGATCTCGGGGTCGACCCCCATGACCTGCACGCCAACATCGACGGTGGGGTCGTTTACCTCGCCCGCCAACTCCGTCGCTTTGGTGATGTTCGTCTGGCCCTCGCCGCCTACAATGCTGGACCCGAGGCGGTGCAGCGTTACGGGGATGTGCCGCCCTTTGCGGAAACCCGGGCCTATGTACAGGCCATCGTGAGCCGCCTTTCTGTCCCTCGAGTCCAGACATATGGAGCCCAGTAGGATCATGAAGCGCAAAACCGCCATCGCTGCCCTCGCCTCCGCCCTGCTGTCCTCGCCAGCCCTGGCTCAGGTGCAGTCGGATCCTTCGGGCTCGTCCCCCCTGATCGCCGCCCTCAACTGGGTCCAGGGCACGCTTCTGGGAACCGTCGCCACCAGTGCCGCCGTGATCGCCATCGCCGTGGTCGGCTTCATGATGCTGTCAGGGCGCATGGAGTGGCGGCGTGGCGTGGTGGTCATCGTCGGCGCCTTCATCATCTTCGGGGCGGTTTCGATCGTCGCCGGGATCCGCGGCCTCGCCGGGGCCATGTAGGATGAACCGCCTGGCCTCGGATCCGGTCTTTGCCGCCCTGACGCGCCCCCAGATGATCGGCGGGGTCACCTACACCTATGCGATCCTCAACCTGATCGTCACCGGCGAGCTCTTCCTGATCACGAAGTCGTTCTGGGTGCTTCTGGCCGCCCTGGTGATCCACGCCATCGGTTATGCCGGATCGATCCGCGAACCCCGGTTTTTCGACATCTGGGTCACGCGGGTCCGCACATGTCCCAGGACACGGAACTTCAGTTTCTGGGGCGGAAACTCCTACGCGCCGTGAACAGGTTCATCACCACCCGAGCTGCACAGCTCCTGGCGCCAAAGGAAGCGGTCATCTTCGACCGCATCCCCTTCACGCGTCATGTCGACCCCTCGACAGTGGCGACGAAGGACGGGCTCCTGGTACAGACCCTACATATCGAGGGCTTCCCGTTCGAGACCGCCTCCGACGAGGAACTCAATTACCGCAAGGCGGTGCGGGAGACGGTCCTCAGGAGCGCCGCCACCTCCCGGCTGGCCCTGTGGCACCACGTTGTCCGTCGCCAGGTGACCCCGGACTTCCCGCCGCCGCCCGAGGACCCCTTCTGCGCGGACCTCGACCAGCGCTGGCGCGAGCAGCTCGAGACCCGGCGGCTGTTCGTCAATGACATCTTCCTGACCCTCGTCCTGCGTCCCACCCAGGGTCGGGCCGGACTCGTGGAGCGCCTCCTCAAGGGTCCGCGTTCACGGCAGACGGATCTGACCCGCGACCTGCGTGAACTCAACGCGGCGCGGGAGGCGCTTTCGTCGGCCCTGACGCCCTATGGCGTCCGGACTCTTCGGACCTATGATGGACCCGGCGGCGCCCGGTTCTCCGAGCCGGCGGAGTTCCTGGCCCTGTTGTTGAACGGGGAGGGCAGGCCCGTCCTCGAACCCTCAGGGGACATTGGTGCCGCCATCGGTCAACGCCGGCTGACCTTTGGCCTCGACTCCATCGAGTTCGGAACCGGCCATGGCGGCGAGCGCACCTTCGGTGCCGTCGTGGGCCTTAAAGACTATCCCGCGCGGACGACGCCCGGGCTCCTGGACGGAGTGTTGCGCCTTCCCCTGGAAATGGTCCTGACCGAGAGTTTTGCCTTCGAGGACCGGCAGGCCGCCCTTGACCGGATGGGCGTGGCGCTCCGCCGTCTCAGGGCCGCAGATGACGATGCCTTCAGCCTGAGGACGGAGCTCGCCGAGGCCCGGGATGATGTCGGCGCGGGTCGAAGCGCCTATGGCGAACACCACCTCACGGTGCTGGTGAAGGCGGACACCCTTGAGGCCCTCGACTATGCCGTCGCGGACGTCCAGTCCGCCCTGGCCGAGTCCGGTACCCTGGCTGTCCGGGAAGACGCCAACCTTGAACCGGGCTTCTGGGCGCAGTTCCCGGGCGCCTTCCGCTTCATTGCCCGCAAAGGGCTCATTTCGGCCAGTAACTTTGCCAGCCTGGCAAGCTTCCACAACCACCCCACGGGCGAACCCACGGGCAATCACTGGGGGCCCGCCATCTCGGTCCTGGAGACTACCGCCGCAGGTCCCTACAACTTCAACTTCCACCAGGGCGACCTGGGGAACTTCACCTGCATCGGCCCGTCGGGCTCGGGCAAGACCGTTCTGCTGACCTTCCTCCTCGCCCAGGCTGAGCGATTGAAGCCTCGGGTGGCCTATTTCGACAAGGACCGTGGCGCCGAGCCCTTCATCCGGGCGATTGGCGGCCGCTACGACATCCTGCGTCCCGGGGAGCCCAGCGGTTTCAATCCCCTGATGTTGCCCGACGAACCGGGGAACCGCGCCTTCCTGACGGAATGGCTTGCCCAGCTTTTGTCCTCTGACGGCGGTGCCCTCAGCGCCGATGACAGGGCGGTCATCGTCGACGCCATCGACGCGAACTACGCCCAGCCCGAGTCGCACAGGCAGCTGAGGTTCCTGCGCGAACTCTTCCGGGGTGGACGCCGGCCGACCCCAGGCGACCTGGCCTTCCGCCTCGCGCCCTGGTGCGATGGCGGCGAACATGCCTGGCTGTTCGACAACGAACAGGACCTGCTGAACCTCGAGACCCGGATCCTGGGCTTCGACATGACCCGGATCCTGGATACCCCTGCGGTTCGTACGCCAGCCATGATGTACCTCTTCCATAGGCTGGAGCAGAGGCTGGATGGCTCCCCGGCCATCTTCGTGGTGGACGAGGGCTGGAAGGCGCTCGATGACCCGGTCTTCGTGCGGCGCATCAAGGACTGGGAAAAGACCATCCGGAAGCGTAACGGCCTGGTCGGGTTCTGCACCCAGAGCGCCTCCGACGCCCTCGACAGCCGGATCGCCTCGGCCATCATCGAGCAGGCTGCGACCCAGATCTTCTTCCCCAACGCCCGGGCCCGCCCCGCCGAATACATCGACGGCTTCGGACTCTCCGAGCATGAGTTCTCCCTGGTCCGGTCGCTGCCGGACACCTCCCGCTGTTTTCTGGTCAAGCGTGGCGACCACAGCGTGGTCGCCCGCCTGGATCTTTCAGGGCTCTCGGGTCCCCTTCAGGTGCTTGCCGGGACCGAGCGGTCGGTCCGGCGACTGGACCTGCTGCGCGCCGAGGTCGGGGATGCGCCGTCGGCCTGGCTGGAGCCCTTCATGGCAGGGAGGACGTCGCCATGATTGCGACCTGTCCGTCCTATCTCGACGCAGGCTTCGTCGAGGGCGTCCTTGCCACCGTGGACTGTCAGGGCCGCAGCTATGCCCAGGGCGGCTACGAGGCGCTTACCCAGGGGTCGGGCCTGTTCAGCGTCGCCCTGACGGCGCTGATGACCGTCTATATCGCCCTGATCGGATGGCGCCTGCTCCTGGCGCCGGACGGGGCGAAGTTCTCCGAGGCGCCCGCCGCCGCGCTCCGGATCGGGGTCATCCTGGCCCTGGTCACCAACTGGTCCACCTTCCAGACCCTGGTCTTCGACCTGGCGGATCGCGCGCCTGCACAGATCGCCGCCGTCG
>JBMOEP010000088.1:0-7290 GCA_049314675.1 Phenylobacterium sp. | reverse complement strand
GTACCCAGTATTCTCAGCCCCTTTTGATTCAAATATGGTTAATTTCCACTGGCTATCCACAGGTCATACAGAGAACAGTGCCTCCAAATGCCCCGGGTTTTGGGCTACCTGTTGATAAGCGTGGATTTCGGGGGTGATGGAAACCAGACGGCCTGTAAGCCGGGTTCTGTGCCGCCCGCCAAGGCGGGCGCGGCGATCATTCCTCTGGACCGCCCATTGCTGGACGGTTCTCGCGACCTACCCGGACCCCCAGGCCTGCGACAGCCCTGCCGGATCGCTCCGGCGCGAGGTCCCTATTCGGTCTTGCTCCTGGCGGGGCTTGCCATGCCGTCCCCATTGCTGGGTCCGCGGTGCGCTCTTACCGCACCCTTTCACCCTTGCCCCGGCCGCAACCGGGGCGGTCTGCTCTCTGTGGCGCTATCCCTGGGGTCGCCCCCGGCGGGCGTTACCCGCCGCCATGTCGTAGTGGAGCCCGGACTTTCCTCCCCTGCCCCGAAGCGCAGGAGCGACCGCCCGGCCGTCTGGTTCCGTTTGCAGCAGTGGGCCTCTGCGCGGCCGGCGTCAATCCGCCAGTCGGGCGAAGACCAGCTGGTCCCAGGCCTGGCCCTTCCAGTATCCCCTCCGGGCGAGGACACCTTCCTGCTGGAAACCCACTCGCCTGAGCAGGGCGCAGGATCTTTCATTGCCCAGGGTCACCATGGCCTCGAGGCGAAGCAGGCCCAAGTCGCCAAAGCCACGGGCGATGATGGCCGGCAGGACGGCGCTCATGACCCCCTGGCCCCACTGGTCCCTGGCCAGGTCATAGGCGATCTCGCCCCAGCGCCCCCGGCTGCGTTCGATCCGGTTGAAGCCCACAGTGCCGATCAGCCGTGCGGAGCCCGGCCTGCGGATACCCCAGCGGACGCCGATCTCCTGGGCCGCCTGCGCCTCGGCCCAGTCGATGATGTCCAGGGCCTCGAATTCGGTCTCGAGGGGCTCAATGTCCATGAAGGCGCAGACCTCGGGGTCGGAGAACAGCCGCAGCAGGCCCGGCGCGTCGGCCTCGGACAGGGCCCGCAGCTCGAAGCCCTCGACCCGGGGGGGATCGGCGATCATGCCCCGGACAGGCGCAGCAGGGCGATCAGTCGCGCCCGGGTCAGGCCATCGGCCACCCCGTCGAAACGGCTCTGTACCCAGTGCCGCTGGAAGGCCGTCACCACGTCAGTGGTGGCGGCGTCGAAGGTTCCGCTGGGCGCGCAGTCGTAGCCGAGCCGGGTCAGGCCGGCCTGCAAGGCGAAGACGGCGGCTCCCGCCTCCCCCTCGGCCAGGGGCGCACCCGGCGCTGGCGGGGGCTCGACCCACAGGCCGTGGCCCGCCTCGGCCAGTCGCTTCCAGGGAAACCGCTCGCCCGGGTCCGGCTTGCGCGCCGGGGCGACATCAGAGTGGCCGACAATGTCGCCGTCGGCGATGGTCCAGCGGCTACGGATGTCGCCCACCAGGGCGATGACCGCGGCCACCTGAAGTTCGGGGAAGTCGCGATAGCCGAACGCGTGGCCGGGATTGACGATCTCGATCCCGATCGAGCGGCTGTTGATGTCGCCTTGGCCCTTCCAGGAGGCGACGCCCGCATGCCAGGCGCGGCGGGCCTCGTCCACCAGCCGGAAGACCCGGCCGTCTTCCTCGATCATGTAGTGGGCGCTGACCCGGCTGCCTGGCGTGGGGTTACGCAGTTGCGCCAGGGCCGCCTCGCCCGTCTGCATGCCGGTGTAGTGCAGGACGATCATGTCCGGCGGCGCGGTACGGGCGTCGAAGTTTGGCGAGGGCGCTTCGATGATGTCCATGGGCAGGAAGCTAGGGGCAATCGCGCCTCGCCGCATCCAGATTGTGGAGAGGCCGGAGTTCCCTGCTGTGTGGATCTCTGCGGGGGGTCAGGGCGGGTGTCAGCTTGGATGCCGTTGACACCCTCCGGCCCGCTGCGCGGCCCACCTCCCCCTGGGGGGAGGAATTCGGGTGTCATTGCTCCCCCAAGGGGGAGCTCCGGCCGTAGGCCGGTGAGGGGGTCAACGGCGGTCGGTCAGGTCCCCTGTCCGCGTCCGAAGACGAGGGCGAGGCGCGCCAGTTGGTTGAACCGGAAGGCGGTGACGAGGACGCCGGCCATGGCGAGGGCCGCGCCGACAGCCATGCGCAGGTCCACCACATCTCCGGTGAAGACCACACCCAGGGCGATGGTGAAGATGGGGGTCATCAGGGTCAGGGGCGAGACCAGGGTCGCCTCATAGCGCTGGATCAGGGTGTAGTAGAGGGTGTGGGCCAGCACCGAGACGACGAGGCCTGAAAACAGGACCGCCGCCCCCAGGGCCCAGGGATTGGCGAGGGTCACCGCCGCCTGGCCCGTTTCGAAGGACAGGGTGTAGCCCAGGGTCGGGATCACGGAGGTCAGGCCGACCCAGGCCTGGAACTGCAGGGGTTTGACGCCCTCGATCCGCTTCATCAGCACCGCACCAAAGGAGCCAATGACCGTGGAGGCGACCACGAACAGGAGGCCTGCAGACACGTGCAGTCCCGCAGGGTTCCACATGACCAGGATCACGCCCGCCAGGGTCATGCCGGTGCCCGCCAGCCGGCGGGCGTCCAGGCGCTCCTTCAGGAGGAACCAGGAAAGGATGGCCGTGACCGGCACGCCCAGTTGGCTGACGATGGCCACCGCCGAGGGGCTGGCCGTCTGCAAGGCGAAGAAGACCAGGGCGAAGGTGCCGCAGCCCATGCACAGGCCTACCAGGATCATCCGCCAGAGCGGCCGGGGGACATTCCGCAGCCAGGGCCAGACCACCGCTAGGACGACGGCAAAGCGCAGGGCCGCGTAGAACATGGGCGGGGCGCCCAGGTTGGTGATCACGAGCTTGGAGATGATCGAGTTCGCCGCCCAGATCAGGCAGACCAGCGTCATCAGGCCAAAGTCGCGCGGGGTCATGGCCGGGCTTTCGCCCGCTTCGGGGCCGAGGGCAATGCCTTTCAGGACCCCTGCCAGAGCTTGTCAGCCCGGCGCTGAAGGGACAGGCTCGGCAAAACGGAGGCGCACATGACCGGACCCTTTCTCGGCCCTGACGTAAAGGACCTGGGCGCGGCCTGGATCGACCCCTCGGCCCGTCTGTACGGCGCGGTGGAAATCCACCCGGGGGCCTCGGTCTGGTGCAATGTGGTGGTGCGCGCCGAGAGCGACCGGGTGGTGATCGGCCCCCGGGCCAACATCCAGGACTTCGTGATGATCCACGTGGGCGCCGGGACCGGGACCTTCGTGGGCGCGGACTGCTCGATCACCCACCATGTCACCCTGCATGGCTGCGAGATCGGCGAGGCCTGCCTGATCGGCATCGGTGCCACCATCATGGACGGCTGTCGGATCGGTGCCGGCTCCATTGTGGCGGGGGGAGCCTTCCTCAAGGAGGGCACGGTGATCCCGCCCGGCTCCGTCGTCATGGGATCACCCGGCGCGGTGACCCGCACCCGGGACAATACCCTGGCCAACCGGCTGAACGCCTTCCTCTACCGGCGGAATGCGGAAGCCTACGCGGCCGGAGACTATCGCCTCTGGTCCACCGAAGGCTTCCGCGCCGAAATGGCCACCGAGCGCGCGCGCCTGGCGGCCGAGGTTCAGGCCGCCGCGCCGAGCGACAGGACCTCGTAACGCGCCAGGTGATGGTCGGTGGAGCCGAACAGGCCCTCGATCATGGTGGCGCGCTTGAAGTAGTGGCCGATGGCCATCTCGTCGGTCACGCCCATGCCGCCGTGTAGCTGGACGGCATTCTGCCCCACGAACTTGCAGGCCTTGCCGATCTGCACCTTGGCGGCCGAGGCGGCCTTGGCCCGCTCGGCGTCGCCGTCGGACAGGCGGATGGTGGCCATGTAGGTCATGGAGATCGACTGCTCGAGCTGGATGAACATGTCGACCATCCGGTGCTGCAGGACCTGGAAGGAGGAGATCGGCACGCCGAACTGCTTGCGCTGCTTGGTGTACTCCACCGTGCCCTCCTGCAGGCGGCGCAGGACGCCACAGGCCTCGGCGCAGGTGGCGGCGATGGCTTCGTCCATCACCTTCTCGACCAGGGGCAGGGCCTCGCCCTCGCCGCCGATCCGGGCCTCGGCGCCCAGGGCGACGTTCTCGAAATAGACCTCAGAGGCGCGGAAGCCGTCCACCGTCGGGTAGTCTCGGGTGGTCACGCCCTTGGCCGACTTCGGCACGATGAAGACCGAGATGCCGCCGGCATCGCGCTGGCCGCCGCCCGTGCGGGCGGTGACGACCAGGTGCGTGGCGTAGGGCGCGCCGGTCACCACGGCCTTGTGACCGTTCAGCACGTAGCCGGCACCGTCCTTGCGGGCAGTCGTCTTCAGGTCGCGGATATTGTAGCGGCCCTGCGGCTCGGCATAGGCAAAGGCGAAGATGGCCTTGCCGGCGATGATCTGGCCGATCATCTCCTCGGCCCCGGCCGGGGCACCGTGCTTCAGGAAGCCACCGCCGATGACCACCGTGCCGAGATAGGGCTCGACCACGAGGGCCTTACCCAGCTCTTCCATGACCACCATGTTCTCGGTGTAGCCGCCGCCCAGGCCGCCCTGGGCCTCGGGGAAGGCTGCGCCCAGGATACCGAGCTCGTCGGCGAAGGCGCTCCAGACGTCAGGCCGCCAGAAGGGCTCGCGCCCCAGGGCCGCCCGACGCTGGTCGAAGCTGTAGTTATCGCCAAGGTAGCTCGCGATCGTATCGCGAAGCATCGACTGTTCTTCGGTGAAGCTGAAATCCATGTGTGTCCCGCCCGGGGGCCGCAGCCCCTGCTGAATGTTCCGAGAATGCCTTAGATGCCCAATACCATCTTGGAGATGATGTTGCGCTGGATCTCGTTGGAACCGCCATAGATCGAGGTCTTGCGGCCGTTGAAGTAGTCGCCGGCGAGGTCCAGGGCGTGCTGGGGCCCGATGCCGGAGTTGTGGCCTGCCTCGCCAAGGAAGGGCGCGCCGTAGTGGCCGGCGGCCTCCAGGGCCAGGTCCTGAAGGCGCTGCTGGATTTCGGTCCCCTTGATCTTGAGGATCGAGCTCTCCGGACCGGGACCCTTGCCGCTGGACTCGCCAGCCAGGGTGCGCAGCTCGGTGAACTCCAGGGCCGTCAGGTCGATTTCCAGCTCCGCCACCTTGCGGCGGAAGAAGGCGTCCTGGATCAGGGTGCCGCCTTCGTCCGACATTTCGTTGGAAGCCATCTGGCGCAGGCGTTCCAGGCCCCGCTTGGAGCGGGCCACCCCAGCGATACCCGAGCGTTCATGGGCCAGCAGGGCCTTGGCGCAAGTCCACCCCTGATTTTCATGGAAGACGCGGTTCTCGACCGGGACCTTCACATTGTCGAGGAAGACGTCGTTGACCTCGTGGCCGCCCTCAAGGGTGGTGATGCGGCGCACGGCGATGCCAGGGCTCTTCATGTCGATGAGCAGGAAGGAGATGCCGGCCTGCGGCTTGGCGTCGGGGTCGGTGCGGACCAGGAAGAAGCCCCAGTCGGCGTGCTGGCCGAGGGTGGTCCAGGTCTTCTGGCCGTTGACGACGTAATATTCCTTGCCGTCATCGCCGGTGATGCGTTCGGCGCGGGTCTTCAGGCTGGCGAGGTCGGAGCCGGAACCGGGCTCGGAATACCCCTGGCACCACCAGTCGATGCCGTCGCGGATGGCGGGCAGGAAGCGCTGCTTCTGCTCTTCGGTCCCGAAGGTGTAGAGGACCGGTGCCAGCATGGAGACGCCAAAGGGCAGGACGCCGAGGGTGTCGGCCCGGGCCTGCTCCTCGGACCAAATGTACTTCTGGGTCGGCGTCCAGCCGGTTCCGCCCAACTCGACCGGCCAGGACGGCACGGACCAGCCCTTCTTGGCGAGGATCCGGTGCCAGGAGAGATAGTCCTCCTTGCCCAGGGTTTCCCCCCGCTCCTGTTTCTCCCTCAGATCCCTCGGATAGCTTTCTGCAAGGAAGGTCCGAACTTCTTCGCGGAATGCAGTGTCTTCGGGGGGAAAATCCAGGTTCATGATTGAGCTCCGGCCGCAGGCGCGATGATACGCGTCCTTCCGTTGCCCAAATAGGCGACGCATCGCCGCTTGAAAAGTGGTTCAGCGCCTTCGCGTCAGGGGAGTTTCATCCTGAAGGTCAGGACGATGCGCCCTGAACGGATCCGCCGGTCATCGGGTGCAACCCGGGTGTTGCGGGCGAGCTGGAGGGCGAAGGACCCGACATTGGCACCGGTTGGGTCTTCCGAGACCAGACGGCAGTCCTTGACGCGCCCGTCCGCGAGTACCTGGCAATCCACCGACGCCCGACCCTGTCCGGGGTCCCGGGCGTCAGTGGCGGCGAGCAGGAGGAGGGCAAGGGGCAGCATCCGGGGCTTGTAGCGCGGGCAGGTCCCGACGCAGTATGAAATCCGGACAGCGGGAGGCGGCAGACAGGCATGAGCGATCAGGACCGCCCCGCGAACTCCGTACGCACCCCCTGTATCAAGGTCTGCATTGTCGACGGCGAGAGCGGGCTCTGCATGGGCTGTTATCGCCGCCTGAACGAGGTGGCCGCCTGGTCGAAGATGACGCCCGAGGCGCGCGACGTGGTCATGGCGGAGCTTCCGTCCCGCCGCAGCCTGATCCGGCCCGAGAAACTGGCCATGTTCTCGTGAGAGAGCGGGCTGACCCCAACACCAAGTCCAGGAATGCATCCATGATGAACAGGCGAAATCTCATCGCGGCGCTCGCCGCCCTCGCCGCCTCGCCGGCAGCGGCCCAGACGGCGGGAGCCGACGGGATGCGGATCGTGCTGGTCGGCACCTCGGGGCCCTTGCCCGTCCGCGACCGCGCCAAGCCCTGCGTGGCCATACTGGTCGGCGGCGGTCTCTACCTCGTGGATGTCGGCCCGGAGTCCACCGAGAACATGATGTCCTGGCGGCTTCCCGTAGCCTCGGCGCGGGCGGTCTTCCTCAGCCATCTGCACTCCGACCACATCGGCGACCTTGGCGAATTCAACATGCAGAGCTGGGTCCAGGGCCGGGAGCGGCCCCTGGCGCTTGTCGGCCCCTCCGGGGTCGATAAGGCGGCCAAGGGCTTCAACCTGGCCTATGAGAACGACCACATTTTCCGGCGGGCTCACCACGAGCACAGTGGTTTCCGCTTCCCCATCGCCACCGGCCTGATCGAGCCCAAGGTCATCCGGATCCCGGCGGGTGCCCCTACCGCGACGGCCTGGCGCGACGGAGACCTGACCGTGACCGCCATCAGGGTGTCGCATGACCCCGTGAGCCCGGCCTTC
>JBMOEP010000087.1:0-7337 GCA_049314675.1 Phenylobacterium sp. | reverse complement strand
TGAGGACCAGGTCCTGGCCCTCGACCTGAAGCTCCAGGGCCCGGCGGCAGCCGGCTTCGGAGAGATAGCGCCGGCCGTCCACCTCACCGCCATTGGCGAGGATAGAGTGGACCCGGGCGATGGAGCGGGCGTTGCCCTGGCCGCCGGCGGCGGGGATCTCGGCGCCGCGCCAGGCCCGGGTGCGGGTCTCGTGAACATCGATTCCGGGATTGTTGGACATGTTGGCAGTGAGCTCGGACATGGGCCCGTCGCCGATGGCGCCCCCCCGCGGGGGCGGGATCAGCTCGGCGACTCGGGCGTCCTCGCTGGCGGGCAGGCCGATGTGGAAGTCGGCGCCGAGGGGCTCGGCGATCTCGTCCCGAAAGACGGTCCCGAGGGAGCGGCCAGTGATGCGTCGGACCACCTCGCCCACCAGATAGCCCTGGGTCAGGGCGTGGTAGCCGGGGGCCGTGCCCGGCTCCCAGAAGGGCGCCTGGGCGGCGAGCAGGGTGGTGACCTTGTCCCAGTCGTAAAGGTCGGCCTTGGCGAGGGGCTCCTTCCAGCCGGAGAGGCCGGAGGAATGGGCCATGAGCTGGGCGACGGTGACGGCGGATTTGCCGTTCTGGGCGAACTCCGGCCAGTACCTGGCCACGGGGGCGTGGAAGTCGAGCTCGCCGCGGTCGGCCAGGAGGAGGGCGGTCAGGGCGGTCATGGTCTTGGTCGTGGAGTAGACGTTGACCAGGGTGTCCTTCTCCCAGGGCCGGGTCTGGCCCGGATCGGCCCAGCCGCCCCAGAGGTCGACAACGAAGGTGCCGTCCACCGTGGCGGCGAAGCTGGCGCCGACGTCGAGGCCGGACTCGAGGTTGCCGGCGAAGGCGCCGCGCACGGCCTCAAAACGGGGATCGCAGGTCCCGTGAATCTCAGTGGTCATGATGTGTCTCCCCCTGGCCAGCCGTCCCCGCCGCCTGGGAACAGGTTTGACAGGCCCTCGCGGCGGCGTCCAGCGGGGCGGGCGAAGGATAGCGGCGGCGATGCCCTTGACCCCCTCCGTCCCGGGGCTTGCGCCCCGGTCCACCTCCCCCTGGGGGGAGGAATTAGAGTGCGAATTGCTCCCCATCAGGGGGAGCTATCGGCGCAGCCGACTGAGGGGGTCAGCGGCGGCTCAGCTGACCCCCTCCGTCCCGGGGCTTTCGCCCCGGTCCACCTCCCCCTGGGGGGAGGAATTAGGGGGGCAGCTGTCGGGGGGTGACCTGGGCCTAAAGCCTCAGCGGCGCGGCGTAGCCGGTCAGCTCCAGGTAGCCTGAACCGCCGGGGACGCGGACGGCGCCTTCCCAGTAGACGGGTCCTCCTGAGGGGCGGCTGTCCAGTTCCTGGTCGTCGAACAGGGGCGTCAGGGTCCAGCGCTTCTCCCCTTGGGGCGTCTTCATGCGCACGGTCGGCGCGACCGGATAGACCGCGCCCGTGCGCGGCGACTTCCAGGTGCGGCCCGGATCAAAGGCCACGGCACTATTGGGCGCGCTCCAGGACCGACCCTCCGCCGTGCGCAGGGAGCCGCCAGTCCAGAGGGAGCGCCCCTGGGCGTCGCGCACCCGGAAGGCGGTCAGGGCGCCGCCGTCGTCGAGGTTCACGCCGGTCCAGTCCCAGCCCACCGCCGAGGGATCGAGCAGGGTCGAGGACCATTCCCGGTCCAGCCAGGCCTGGCCGCGGACCTGCCGGCGCCGCCCCTGGCGCTCGAGGACGCCGGTGACCTTCAGGTGCGGCAGGCTGTAGTAATAGCTGGCCTGCCCGGGACGGGGCCCCTTGCGGCTGAAGCCCTCCTGTCCCTGCAACAGGAGGGGCTGGGTGGGCGTCAGGGTCAGGTCGAGGCTGAAGCCCTCGCCCGTGGCCTGGGTCTTCAGCACGCCTGCGGGCGTGCGGACCAGGCGCCAGTCGTCCAGCACGACGTCCATGTCCCGGGTCGAGGCTTCCGCCAGTCCAAACCCCTCGCGGGCGATCCTCTGGCCGTGGAGCAGGCGACCGGTCCGGGGGTCGGAAAGGGCCGCGTGAGCGAACAGGACCTGGCGGGGCGCAAAGCGACTGGGGTTGTCTTCACCCAGACCCGTCCGTGTACGGAAAAATGTGACCTGAAAGCCCAGTGCGGCGCCGTTCTCTTCAAGCCAGCCGGTGATGTACCACCACTCGGTCCGGAACTCGGGGTGGGCGCCGTGGTCCCTCGGAAAGACCAGTCGGCGGCTCGGAACCACCGGGGCGAAGGCGGGGGCGGCCGCGACGGCGGGTGCAGCCGCAAGGGGCACCGCCGCGGTGAGGAGGGTCCTGCGCGTGAGGTCCGCCATCCTACCAGTCCTCCCGCACGGCCCGCACCGCATCCGCCGAAAGGGCGCTGCGGCCTGCGAGGAGGGCGGTGAGGGCCGAGGCCAGGGTCAGGGCGAGGGTCAGCCCGCCCAGCAGGCCCCAGGGCCAGCGGGTGTCCATGGTCCAGTTGAAGGACTGAGGGTTCACCACCTGGATCAGAACCTGGCCCATGGCCGCCCCAAGGGCGAGGCCGGCGACCGCGCCAATGGCCCCCAGGAAGGCACCTTCAAGGGCCAGCATGGCGAGGATCTGGCCACGCCCCGCACCGACGTGCCTCAGCATGCCAAACTCCCTTCGCCGGGCCAGGGTCTGGGCCGAGACCGTCGCGGCGACCCCGGCGACCCCCACAAGCACCGCGACCGCTTCCAGGGCGTAGGTCACCGCAAAGCTCCGGTCGAAGATTTTCAGGGCGGCCTGGCGGATCTCGCCAGCGGGCGCAATCTCGGTCTGGGCGGCGAGGTCCGGGGGCAGGGCCCCGCGCACCCGCGCCAGGACCTCTGCCTGGTCGGCGTCCGGAGACAGGGTCAGCGACGCCTCGTTGGCCCCGGTGTCGCCGGTCAGGCGGACATAGTCCGAACGCTGCACGGCCAGGGCACCGAACTGCCGGCCATAGTCCCGCCAGACCCCCGCCACCCGCAGGGGCACGGATCGGCCCGCCAGGGGAAGATCAAGTTTGTCTCCCGGTGCCAGTTGGTAGAGGCGCGACAGGGGCTCGGAGATCCAGACCGGAGTCTCTCCCGGCCCGACGGTCGTCGGGGCGCGCCGCCAGGGCAGGTCGGGGACGCTGGTGCCTGGGGGTACCGGGATCGCCAGCAGGGTGACCGCGGGGCGCTCGGGCGTAAGCTTCAGGGTCAGGGACCGGCGGGACTCCATGCCGGTGACGCCGGGAAGGGCGGCGAGGGCGGCCTGAAGGCCGGGATCCAGGCCCGAGGTCTCGGCCGCGGCGACCCTGAGGTAGATGTCCGCGGGCAGGATGGCGACCAGCCATTCGTCCACGGACCCCCGGAAGCTGGAGACCATCAGGCCCATGGCCGCCATCAGGCCGGCGCTGGCCACAAGTCCGCAGAGGGCGACAGCCGCCTGGTCAGGGGCACCCGCCAGACGCGCGGCCGCCAGCCGGACGGGAACCGGCGCCTTCATCCTGGCCAAGGGGGCGATCATCACTCGCGCCAGCCAGGGCATGGCGGCGACACCTGCCGCCAGGATGAGGGCGATGGCGGCATAGCCGAACAGGGGCAGACCGGCGACTGGGGGCGCGAAGGCCGCTGCAAGGCCGACGGACCCGAGGACAAGGGCGGGGACCAGGGGCGGTCGGCGCTCGGGGTCCCCGGACCGTCCCGCCGCCTTCAGGGCCTCGGCCGGGGGCGCCCCGGCGGCCTCGAGGGCGGGAAGCAGGCTTCCGGCGATGGCCACCGCCAGCCCCAGGCCGGCGTGAAAGGCCGCCCAGGCCGGCGAGATCTCGAGAACAGGCTGGCTGCCGCTGAAATAGCCACCCCCGAGATCGCCGCCAAGGAGGCCCAGGACGCCCCAGGCCAGGCCCGCCCCGGCTGCAAGCCCCAGGGCCGCGCCGAGGACTCCCAGGCTGGCGCCCTCGGCCAGGACCTGCAGGAACAGGCCCCGCCTCTGGAGCCCGAGCACCCGGAGCAGGGCGAAGGCGGGTCGCCGCCGCGCGATCGACAGGGACTGGGCCGAGAAGACCAGGAAACCCCCTGTCAGCAGGGCGACCATGGCCAGCATGCCCAGGTTGACGCGATAGGCGCGGGACAGGTCGCTGGTGCGGCGGGTCTCCGCCTCGGGCGTCACCAGGCGCGCATCCGGAGGCAGGACGGCCAGGATCGCCCGGGCCGCGGCATCTGGCCCTAACCCGGGTGCAAGCATGACATCGAGCCGCGTCAGTCGACCGACCCTCTCGAACTTCTGCTGGACGGCAGCAATGTCGGCGACGGCGATCCGCCGGCCGGCCTCCACCCCGGGCAGGCCGCCCGCCACGGGAAAGACGAGTCGTCGCCCGCCTTCACGGATCTCGAAGGTGGCGGACCCCGCGCCGGGTTCAGCCCGCCATCCCGTGGCCGGGGACAGCCAGACGGCGTCTTCCATGTCCCTCCCGGACCCTGAACCGAACCCCATGCCGGATCCCGGTCCCGTGGCGGCGGAAAGGGCCGGCGTCACCCGCGCTGCCCTCAGCGGATCCAATCCGATGACTGTCAGGGGATCGCCGGCTGTCGTCCGGGCGGCGATCTCGATCACCGGGCTGACGGCCATAAGTCCGGGCAGGCGGGCGATGCGCGGATAGAGGCCCTCGTCGAATCCCGCCGGGGTCACCGCCTCGATCCGGATGTCCGCCGAACCGCTGACGCTGCGCACGGCGGAGTCGAACTCGGCGAGGGCCGAGCGGTTGACGAGGTGAACGGCGAAGCCGAGCGCCACGCCGACGGCGATGGCGAGCACCGCCACCAGTGTGCGGACCGGGTTGGCCCTCCACTCGCCGCGGACCATCCAGCCGAGGAGGGTCGGGGGCAGCGCCGGATCAGCCGCCATGCCGGTTCCTGAGTCCGGCGCGACCGAGAACCAGGGTCCGGTCGGCCGCTTCGGCGGCGCGGACGGAGTGGGTGACGAGGAGGACGGCGGCCCCCCGGGACCGCGCTGCATCCAGCAGCAGGGCAAGGCTGCGGTCGGCGGTCTCCGGATCCAGGTTGCCTGTGGGCTCATCCGCCAGGATCAGGCCGGGCTGATGCACCAGGGCCCGGGCGATGGCCGTGCGCTGCAGCTCGCCCCCCGACAGGCGCGACGGGAAGTCAGCCTCCCGGCCGCCGAGGCCGACGGCGACCAGAAGCTCTGCGGCCCGGGCCAGGGCGGTGTCGCCCTCGACTCCGGCCAGCACCAGGGGCAGGGCCGTATTCTGCGCCAGGGTCAGGTGGGGGAGGATGTGGAAGGCCTGGAAGACGAAGCCCAGCTGCTCCCGCCGCAGCCGGGTTCGTTCCGCCTCATTCAGTCCGGAGAGGGCCCGGCCGCCGATCCAGATTTCGCCGCGGTCCGAGGCGTCGAGGCCGGCGACCAGGTTCAGGAGGGAGGACTTGCCGGCACCGGACTCCCCGGTGATCGCCACCACCTCGCCGGCGGAAAGGTCAAGGTCCAGCCCCTCGAACAGCACCCGGCCACCGGGCACCGTCTTGGAGAGGTCGCGAATCCTGAGGGGTGCCGTGAGAGACATGGACCCTATCTAGGGACGCTGGGGTGCCGGGGGAATATCCGCCCTGGAAAGGGCGTCTTCTGGGTGCGTCGCGAGGGCGGGCGGTGTATGGGGCGACACAAGGAGACCGTCCATGCACCTGGCCCGCTTCCCCCGCGCCCGCTTTGCCCTCCTGCCGACGCCCCTGGAGCCCATGCCGCGTCTCTCCGCTGCGCTTGGCGGCCCGACCCTGTGGGTCAAGCGCGACGACTGCACCGGCCTGGCTGGAGGCGGCAACAAGACCCGCAAGCTCGAGTTCCTGGTCGGCGAGGCCCTGGAGGCCGGGGCCGATACCCTGGTGACCCAGGGCGCGGTCCAGTCCAACCACGTCCGGCAGGCCGCCGCTGCCGCGGCGCGGTTCGGGCTCGCCTGCGAGATCATCCTGGAGACCCGGGTTTCGACGGAGGCCGAGGACTACAACCTGTCGGGCAATGTCCTTCTCGACCGGCTGCTGGGCGGGCGGCTACGCCGGGTCCCGGCCGGGAGCGACATGAACGCGGCCCTGGCAGAGGTGGCGGACGAGGTCCGGGCCCGCGGCGGTCGGCCCTACATCATCCCCGGCGGCGGCTCGAATGCGGTCGGGGCCCTGGGCTATGCCGACTGCGCCCGAGAACTCCTGGTCCAGGCTGACGCCCAGGGCCTGCAGATCGACCGGATCGTCACTGCCACCGGCAGTGCGGGCACGCACGCCGGCCTCGTCGCCGGCCTGGCGACGATCGGTGCGGACATCCCCGTCCACGGCTTCGGCGTTCGCGCACCCCGGGACCGCCAGGAGGCCAACGTCCACGCCCTGGCCGTCGAGACCGCCGCCCTGCTGGGCTCGGCGGACCGGGTGCATCGGGAAATGACGGTCGCTGACTGTGACTATGTCGGCGCGGGCTACGGCATTGCCGACGAGGGCGTCTTCGAGGCCCTGCGCCTCGCGGCCCGCACCGAGGGCCTGCTGCTGGACCCAGTCTATACCGGCAAGGCCGTGAAGGGGCTCATCGACTATGCCCGCAAGGGTCGCTGGGCCGGCGAGACCGTGGTCTTCCTGCATACCGGCGGCGCACAGGGTCTGTCGGGCTATACATCCGTTCTGGAAGGACATCTCGAATGAGCCAGGTTCTCGGCGTCCTTGGCGGCATGGGGCCGGCCGCAACCCTGGACTTCCTGGGCAAGCTCCAGGCCCTGACGCCTGCGAACAAGGACCAGGACCACATCCGGGTCATCGTGGACATCAATCCCCAGGTGCCCGACCGCAACGATCCCTTCGCCCAGCCGGGGCCGGTCCTGGCGGAGATGGCCGGCGGTCTCCAGGGCGCGGGCGCCCAGGTCCTGGCCATCGCCTGCAACACCGCCCACGTTCACGCAGACCTGATCAGCCGGGCCTCGGGTCTTCCCCTGGTGGACATGATCGAGACGGCCTGCCGCGCGGCCCGGGACACGGGCGCCCGCAGGGCAGGCGTGCTGGGAACCCGCGACGCCGTTCGGCTCTACCACGAGTACATCGCCGCCCAGGGCATGGGGCTGGTCACCCTGTCCCGGGACAACCAGGCCCGCTTCATGGACCTGCTGGCACGGATCAAGGGTGGCGACCTGGGACCCGAGGTCCGGGAGGGCATGTCTGCCCTCGCCGAGGCCCTGGTCGCCGAAGGCGCAGAGGCGGTCATCGCCGGCTGCACGGAAGCGCCCCTCGTGCTCGCCCCGGCGGATGTCCGCGTACCCATGGTTGACGCCGGCGAGGAACTGGCGCGCGCAGGCATCGTCCGCCGCTTCAATCGATTTGGGCGTGCAC
>JBMOEP010000086.1:0-7375 GCA_049314675.1 Phenylobacterium sp. | reverse complement strand
ACGCCCGGATGGCCACCATCGAGGGCGGCCAGACCGGGGCGGCGATGAGGGCCCTGGCGGCGGACCCCTTGGATGCGGCCGCTGCAGCCTCCTTGGCGCGTTCGCCCGGCCGCAACTCCATGATGCGGACCACCTGCGTTCCCACTCAGGTCAAGGCCGGCCACGCGCCCAACGCCCTGCCCCAGAGGGCCGAGGCCAATGTGAACTGCCGAATCCTGCCGGGCGAGAAGGTCGAGGATGTCCGCAAGACCCTGGCCTCCGTCATCAACGATCTGGGGATCGCGGTGGAGACCGTCGGCAAGCCCAGCCCGGTCTCGCCCCCGCCGCCCCTGAACGCCCGTATCATGGGGCCCGCGACCACGGTGGCGTCGGCCATGTGGCCTGGCGTCCCCATCGTCCCGGCCATGGCGACCGGGGCCACGGACGGCCGGTTCCTGCTGGCGGCCGGCGTTCCGACCTATGGCCTGTCGGGCATGTTCAGTCTGTCCGGCGACAGCGGCGTGCACGGCCTGAACGAGCGCATCGGCGTCCAGGCCCTCTATGAGGGTCGGGACTTCCTCTATGAGGTGGTCAAGCTCTACGCCCGGAACTGATCGCGGTCCCAGGGCCTCTTGTGTGGCGGAAACGCCACACTACATCCTCCCGTAGGCGGTTGCGCTTGATCAAGGCGACCGTCGGGCATCCGCCTTACGAGGGGAAATATGAACATCGACCAGTACACCGACCGCGCCAAGCAGGCGGTCCAGTCGGCCCAGAGCCTCGCCCTGGCCCGTCGGCACCAGCAGTTTACCCCTGAGCACCTGCTCAAGGTCCTCCTTGAGGAGAAGGACGGGCTCTCCCGCGCCCTGATCCAGAGCGCCGGCGGGCGGCCCGAGGCCGTCGATCAGGCCGTGGACGCCCTGCTGTCGCGCCGGCCGCGCGTCGAGGGTGGGTCGGGACAGATCTACCTGGCCCCGGAATCCGCCAGCGTCTTCGCCGCCGCCGAGGCCGGTGCCAAGGCCGCGGGCGACGCCTTCGTCACCACGGAACGCTTGCTGATCTCCATCTCGAAGGAAGGCGGCGAGGCGGCCCGGGTGCTGCGGGAGGCCGGCGTCACCGAGGCGGCCCTTGAGACAGCGGCCCAGTCCCTGCGCAAGGGCAAGACTGCCGACAGTGCCTCGGCCGAGGAAGGCTACGACGCCCTGAAGCGCTATGCCCACGACCTGACCCAGGCCGCAAGGGACGGCAAGGTCGACCCGGTCATCGGGCGCGACGAGGAGATCCGCCGGACCATCCAGGTGCTGTCGCGGCGGACCAAGAACAATCCCGTCCTGATCGGCGAGCCTGGGGTCGGCAAGACCGCCATCGTCGAGGGCCTGGCCCAGCGGATCGTCAATGGCGACGTTCCCGAGAGCCTAAGGGACAAGAAGCTTCTGGCCCTCGACATGGGCGCCCTGATTGCCGGTGCGAAGTACCGCGGCGAGTTCGAGGAGCGCCTCAAGGCGGTGCTGAACGAGGTGACCGCCGCCGAAGGCTCGGTCATCCTGTTCATCGACGAGATGCACACCCTGGTCGGTGCCGGGAAGACCGAGGGCGCCATGGACACCGCCAATCTGCTCAAGCCCGCCCTGGCCCGGGGCGAGTTGCACTGCGTGGGTGCCACGACCCTCAACGAGTACCGCAAGCACGTGGAGAAGGACGCCGCCCTGGCGCGCCGGTTCCAGCCCGTCTTTGTCTCCGAGCCCACGGTGGAGGACACGGTCTCCATATTGCGCGGCCTGAAGGAGAAGTACGAGGTCCACCACGGGGTCCGGATCACCGACAGCGCCATCGTGGCGGCGGCGACGCTTTCTAACCGCTACATCACCGACCGCTTCCTGCCCGACAAGGCCATCGACCTGGTCGACGAGGCCGGTAGCCGGGTGCGCATGGCTGTGGACTCCAAGCCCGAGGCGCTGGACGAGATCGACCGCCGGGTGGTCCAGCTCAAGATCGAGCGCGAGGCCCTGACCCGGGAGAGCGATGACGCCTCCCGCCAGCGGCTGGAGAAGCTCGAGGATGAGCTCGATGACCTCGAGGGCCAGTCCGAGGACATGACGGGCCGCTGGCGCGCGGAGAAGGAGAAGGTCTCCTCCGCAGCCCAGATCCGCGAAGCCCTGGACCGGCTTCGGGCCGAACTCGTCGCCGCCCAGCGGCGGGGTGACCTGCAGAGGGCCTCGGAGATCGCCTACGGCGAGATCCCGCCCCTGGAGAAGCAGTTGGCCGAGGCCGAGCAGATCGCCGCTGGCGACGCAGTCAGCCCGGAGGTGGTGGATGCGGCCCAGATCGCCGCCATCGTCTCGCGCTGGACCGGCATTCCTGTCGACAGGATGCTCGAGGGCGAGCGCGATAAGCTTCTGCGCATGGAGGACTCCCTGCGCGGCCGGGTGGTCGGTCAAGAGGAAGCCCTGGAGGCCGTCTCCGACGCCGTCCGCCGGGCCCGGGCCGGGCTGCAGGACCCTGCGCGCCCGATCGGCTCCTTCCTGTTCCTGGGCCCGACGGGCGTGGGAAAGACCGAGCTGACCAAGGCCTTGGCCGAGTTCCTGTTCGACGACGAGTCCGCCATCACCCGCCTCGACATGAGCGAGTACATGGAGAAGCACTCGGTCAGCCGGATGATTGGGGCACCTCCCGGCTATGTCGGCTACGACGAGGGCGGGGCCCTGACCGAGGCGGTCCGTCGCCGGCCCTATCAGGTCGTGCTGTTCGATGAGGTCGAGAAGGCCCACCCGGACGTCTTCAACGTGCTCCTACAGGTGCTGGACGACGGTCGCCTGACCGATGGCCAGGGCCGGACGGTCGACTTCCGGAACACCCTTCTGATCATGACGTCCAACCTGGGCTCCGAGTTCCTTGCCACCCAGAAGGCGGGTGAGGATGTCGAGGCGGTGCGGGGCGATGTCATGGGCGTGGTCCGTAGCCATTTCCGGCCCGAGTTCCTGAACCGGGTGGACGAGATCATCCTCTTCCGGCGCCTGGGCCGGGCGGAGATGGACAACATCGTCCGCATTCAGCTGAGCCGCCTTGAGAAGCTGCTCGCCGATCGCCGGATGAGCCTGTCCCTCGATGACGCCGCCATGACCTGGCTGGCCGACAAGGGCTACGACCCGGTCTACGGAGCCCGACCGCTCAAGCGGGTGATCCAGAAAGACCTGGTCGACCCCGTGGCGCGCAAACTGCTGCAGGGCGACCTGACGGACGGCTCCGTGATCGCCGTGACGACAGGCGCCGAAGGCCTGGTGATCGGCCGGCCCCAGGTCCACTGACCCGGAGGCGGGGCGGGGCTCAGTCCTCGCCCCGCACCTTTCCCCGAAGGGACTTCACGCCGCCCCGGCGGACCTTGCCTTCCACCCTCCGGACCTTCGAAGCCAGGGTCGGGCGGGTGCGCTTGCGGGGCGGCGGCGGCGGCTCGGCCGCCTTGCGAATGAGGTCCACGAGGCGCTGCAGGGCTTCGGCCCGGTTCCGCTCCTGGCTGCGGTGGGTCATGACGCTGAGTACCAGAACGCCGTCCAGGGTCAGGCGCCGACCGGCCAGCTTCATCAGGCGCAGAGCGACATCGTTGGGAAGGGAAGGGGACCGGCGGACGTCGAACCGGAGTTCGACCGCGGTCGAGACCTTGTTGACGTTCTGGCCGCCCGGCCCCGCCGCGCGGATGAACTTCTCGATGATCTCATCCTCCGGGATGAGGATCTGTGGGGTGACCTCGATCATGGCCGGCCGCCGGGATCAGGCGTCGCGGCAGGCGGGGCAGAGACCGCGGGCCTCGAGGGTCAGGCCGCGGATGGAGTACCCTGCCAGCCCAGCCGCCGCCAGGACCGGGGCGAAGTCCGGCTCGACCTCCTGGGCAGATCCGCAGCAGTCGCAGATCAGGAAGGCCGCCCTGTGCTCGGCGTCCCGGATTCGGCAGGGAACATAGGCGTTCAGGCTCTCGATCCGGTGGGCGAAGCCCTGCTTCTCGAGGAAATCCAGGGCCCGGTAGACCGTCGGCGGCTTGGCTGGCGGGCCGCCCGAGGCATAGGCGGCGATCATGTCATAGGCCTTCAGGGGCGCTTCGGCCTCCAGAAGCAGTTCCAGGACCCGTCTCCGCGGCGGCGTCAGACGCTCGCGGGCGACGCTGCACAGGCGCTCTGCTTCCAGCAGGGCTTCTGCAAGTCCAGGGCCGCTGAGGCCCTGCCTGGGACCATCATCATGTCTGCAATCGTGCGCCATGCAAAAGGGCTAGACCCGAAGTCGGCTGGGCGCAACCGTTGGGCTCAGCCCTCGCTGTCCTGGCCTTCGCCGCCTTCGAAGCTCCGGGGCACACGCCGGCGGCGCGCGGGGCGCGGCTCTTCAACTTCAGCCTCGACGCGGGGACGCCGGGGACGCAGGAAGTCCGGGGCATGGCTCTCGGCTCCGTCCTCGCTGCGAAGGGTCGGCGAAGGCTCGCGGTCCTCGCTGCCAGTGATGGCACCGCCACTCGGTTCGATTACCGCCATCGGATCCCGCTCGGGGCGGTCTTCTTTCGGGCGTTCCGGCCGGTCGTCACGGTCGCGCCAGCGTTCCCGTCGTCCACCTTCCGGGCGGTCAGCTCTTGGCTTTTCATCCCTGGGTCTTTCATCCCTGGGTCTTTCATCCCTCGGCCTATCGTCCCTGGGTCGATCCTCACGGGGACGTTCGTCCCGGGGCCTGTCATCCCGGGGCCTCTCATCCCTGGGTCGATCCTCACGGGGGCGTTCGTCCCGAGGACGGTCGTCCCGATATCGATCTTCCCTCGGTCTTTCATCCCGGGGCCGGTCATCCCGGTCTCGGGGTCGGTCCCGCCATCCGCCCCGGTCGCGGGATTCGGCCTCGGTTTCGACCGTCTCGACCTCAAGGCCCTCGCCCGACTCGTCCTCGAAATCGACGTCAAAGCCGGAGTTGAGCTGGTCTCGACCGATGATCTCGGAGGCGGGCCGGTTGGGCTGCATGGCCCGGATCAGGCGGAAATAGTGCTCAGCGTGCTGCAGGAAGTTCTCCGCGAGGACGCGGTCACCGGCGGTACCCGCGTCTCGCGCGAGTTGCTGGTACTTTTCGTAGACGATCTGGGCGCTTCCGCGAACCTTGACGCCTTCAGGCCCATTGGACTCTACAGCCCGGTTGGCGTTGTGCTGCTGAGGCTTGCCTATCGCGCCGCGATTGCGACCGCGCTGACGCTTCATGCCCTTGAAATCTCTCATGTCCCGCCATTCCGATGTCCCGTGTCCTCTAAGACCGGGCTTGGCCTGTTCTTCTGGCCTGCGCGCCGGGGCGTCCCGGCGAAAGTGATCCGAAGCTGAAATATCCCCGTCGTTCCACCCGGAGCCTGGCGTTTCGTTTTTCACGGAACGCCCTGCCGGCGAGGCACCCGGTCCGAACCCGAGGGTCAGGCGGTCCTGTTCGTCGGCGGTTTGAGTGGAGACAGATATCTCGTCTAACGGCTCAGTCGTTCGTTTCCAAGGGGTTTTTCATACCGGTCACCACGCGGTCATGGGTGGACAGGTCCTTTAGGGTCTCGACTTCCATGGCCCCCGCCGCTCTGAAGAGGGGCTCCGCAGCGGCCTTCTGGTCATACCCGATCTCGACCAGGAACCGCCCGCCGGGCCGCAGCATCCGAAGGATCTCGGGAGCCAGCTGCCGGTAGGCATCCAGACCGTCGGGGCCGCCATCCAGGGCGATGCGGGGTTCATAATCCCGAACTTCAGGATCCAGGGTCTCGATCACCGGGCTGGCAATATAGGGTGGATTGGAAACCACCAGGTCGAATTCCGAACCGGCCAGGCTACCGCTCCAGTCCCCCCTCAGCAGGGCGATTCGATCGGCGAGGCCCAGGTGCGCCGCATTGTCCCTGGCCACAGCCAGGGCCTCTTCGGAGACGTCGATCCCCAGGCCCCGCGCTGCTGGACGCTCGGCCAGGATCGCCAGGAGGATGGCACCGGACCCGACCCCCAGGTCCAGGATCCTGAAGGGCCGCCCTTCGGGGAACAGGCGAAGGGCGTAGTCGACAATGACCTCGGTCTCGGGCCGCGGTGTCAGGACGTCGGAGGTCACGCCGAGCATGATGTTCCAGAACCCCTTTCGCCCGAGGATGTGGCTGACAGGCTCCCGACGAATGCGTCGCTCAAGGTAGGCGTCCAGCTGCTCGACCTGGGCTGCGGAGAGCTCCCGGTGGGGGTCGCCGACGATGTCCGCCCGGGTGACGCCGCAGGCGGCCTCGACCAGGACCCGGGCATCGATGACCGGTCCCGGCACGCCGGCGGCCTCAAGCCTGGACCGCGCCCCCTGCCAGGCCTGCAGGAGGGTGCGGCTCATTCAGGTTCGCCCGGCGTGCTGCAAGCGTCGCCGACCCGAACCGTCCCGCCGTGGGCGACCTGAACATAGATCCCGCAGTCCCGGTGGCCGTACTGGTCGAAGAGGTGCTCTACCAGGGGCATGTCCTTCTCGGCGGTCTGCGGGTCCACCTCGGTCGCAGCGCACCGGACGATGGGGGCGAAGACCGTGGTGCGGGCGAAGCCGACCAGCAGGCTGCGGCCCTTCCAGCCGTTCTCGACCCAGGGGGGCCAGCCCTCGACATAGAGGTTGGCGCGGAACCGCATGGGGTCCACCGGCCGCCCGATCCGGGCCTCCAGGTCCCGGACGCTGGCCAGGTTGACGATGGAGATGTGGCCAGCGGGGTGATCAAGGAACTGGTAGTCCGGCGCCTCAAGCACGCGGACACCCTCGTGGGCGTCCTCGCCCAAAAGTCCTCCCACCCAGCCGGCGAAGCCGTCGCGTCCCGCCTCGGCCCCGAGGTCCCCCTGGAAGTCCGGATGCCCGGATGCCGAGGCTGAGAGGTGCGTTCCCTCGACCCGCGTACGGGCCGAGGCGACGACCGGGTGGGCGGCCAGGACCGCGAATTTCATCTTGGGGACATAGCGGGGGGCAGCTGGATCGAAACCGGAGGGCCCGTTCTCCACCACCCAGCGTCGATCCTGGGCGATGGCTCGGCCTGGGATCAGGTCGGCCCGGGAGAGGGACTCGGCCGAGAAGCCCTTGACCGGATAGCGGAACATTCCAGTGATGAGCGCTTCCATCAGGCGAACTCCGCTTCGAGGCTGGCCAGTCGCTCGGCCTGGTCCTCGGCGATCAGGGGGTTGATGATGTCGTCCAGGGCCTCGCCCTCGAGCACCCTGGCCAGGTTGTAGAGGGTCAGGTTGATCCGGTGGTCGGTCACTCGCCCCTGCGGGAAGTTGTAGGTGCGGATGCGTTCTGACCTGTCGCCCGAGCCCACCTGGCTCCGGCGGGAGTCGGCCCGGGCGGTATCGAGGGCCTCGCGCTTCATGTCGTAGAGGCGGGCCTGCAGGACCTTCATCGCCCGCGCCCG
>JBMOEP010000085.1:0-7525 GCA_049314675.1 Phenylobacterium sp. | reverse complement strand
CCTCCGACCTCAAGAACAGCGCATCCAGCGTCAGCGCTGGCCGGCTCACCACAACACCCGCCTCCGACCAGTATGCGACGCCGGCCCTCGGTGTTGGGCTGAATGCAGCCTGGCGCATCGCGTCGGGCGACTGGTCCTGGGAACTCGGTACAGATGCGCGGCTGGCCGAGGGTCAGGCCTACGAGCGCTTCCGGTACCAGGGCGGCGGCTTCACCCGCGGCCGGGAAAGTGGCGGCAGGACCTCGGTCGCGGGTGTCTACCTGGAGGCAAGCCATGACGCCCCAGGCCAGGTCCTGGCCTTGGGCGCCCGCCTTGACGCCTGGAGCCAGACGGATGCCATCCGAAAGGAGCGGGACCTGGCGACCGGAGCCCTGATCCTGAACTCGGCAGCGCCCGACGCCTCGGGCGTGACCGGAAGTTTCCGGGCCGGCATCCGCCAGGATTTGACCCCGGGAGTTTGGGTCCGGTCCGCGGCCTACTCCGGATTCCGGCCGCCGACCCTCAACGAGCTGCACCGCCCCTTCCGGGTCGGGAACGACGTCACCGAGGCCAACCCTTCACTTCGCCCTGAGACCCTGGCGGGCCTGGAAGCCGGGGCCGGGGGCGCAGTCGGGGCCTGGACCTGGAGCGCCAGCCTCTTCGCCAACCGCCTTTCGGACCCGATCACGAACGTTACGGTCGCGGTCGGCCCCGGGATCTTTCCAGTTGCAGGTTTCATTCCTGCGGGCGGGGTGCTCCGACAACGCCGCAATGCCGGCCGGATCGACGCCTATGGCCTCGAGGCGGAGGCCCGGGGCAAGGTCGGTCCGGTGGACCTGAGGGCCGCGCTCGCCTGGACCGACTCCCAGGTCAACGGCGGAACGTCTGCCCCACAGTTGACCGACCTGCGTCCCGCCCAGACAGCCCGGCTGACCGCGACCGCTTCAGCCGCCTGGACCGTCGGGGCCCACGCCGGATTCGAACTCTCTGTCCGGCATGAGGGTGAAAGGTTCGACGATGACCTCAACACCCGCAGGCTGAAGGCCGCTCTCACCCTGGATGGCCGCGTCACCTGGGCGCTGTCGGACGAGACCCGGCTCTACCTGGCCGTGGACAACCTCGCCAATGCGCCCGTCCAGGCGGCGGTCAGCGGCGACGGGGTGGTCGGTCTCGCGGCTCCGCGTCTTGTACGGATCGGCGTTTCCCTCCGGCGCTGAGGCCTTGGGCTTTGGCACGGCGCGCAGTCATGGCACTAGACGGCCATGAACTACAGTCATGCCTTCCACGCGGGAAACTTTGCGGACATCGTCAAGCATGCGGCCCTTCTGGCCCTGCTCGGACGCCTGCAGACGGACCCGGCGCCCCTGGCGGTGATCGACACCCATGGTGGGCGCGGCCTCTACGACCTCGATGCCCCGGAAGCGCGGCGGTCGGCCGAGGCGGAGCGCGGGATCGCGAGGCTACTCGAAGATCCGGCTCCCCCCGAAGCGGTCGGCCGGCTGAAGGCGGCGGTCCTCGCCGCCTCGCAGGCCGCAGGCGGGCGCCGCTATCCGGGCTCTCCCCTGCTGGCGGCGCAAAGGCTCCGCCCGCAGGACACGCTCACCGTCTTTGAATTCAATCCCCGCGAAGCCGAGGTCCTCAAGGCGTCCCTTGCCGGCGCAAGGGCCGTGTCTGTCGAGACCGCCGACGGCTATGACGGAGCCGTACGCAGCCTGCCGCCCGAGGGCCAGGCCCTGATCCTGATCGATCCCCCCTTCGAGCGCCCCGACGACTATGACCGGTGCCTCGCCACCCTGCAGGCGATCACCCAGCGCCATCCTGGGGCCGCCGTCCTGATCTGGCTGCCCCTCAAGGACCTCGAGACCTTTGATGCCTTCGTCCGGCGCGCCGAGGAGATCCGCCCGGTCCGGATCGCCGAGGTGCGACTGCGGCCCCCCCTGGATCCCATGCGCATGAATGGGTGCGCCCTGATCCTGGCGGCGGCGCCTGAAGGCCTGGACCTGGATCTTACCGCCATCTGCGAGTGGACGGCCTCCCGCCTTGGCGAGGGGGGGCGGGCCCGGCTCTGGGGGTCTGCATGATCAAGCGCACCTTTGATTTCGTTGGTGCCGGCGCAGGCCTATGTCTGCTCTTTCCCCTTCTGCTTGCCCTCGCCATCCTGGTCAGGCGGGACTCGCCCGGACCGGCCCTGCACTGGTCGTCCCGCTTCGGACGGGACAACCGGCTCTTCCTGATGCCGAAGTTCCGGACCATGCGCACCGATGCGCCGGACGTGGCGACCGAGGCGCTTGAGGATCCGGACCGGTGGATCACGCCCGCAGGGCGGTGGCTTCGCCGGACCAGCCTTGACGAGCTTCCCCAGCTCTGGAGCATCCTGGCAGGTAAAATGAGCCTGGTGGGCCCAAGGCCCGCCCTGCACACCCAGCACGACCTGATCGCCCTGCGGACGGACGCCGGCGTTCAGGTCCTGCGGCCTGGGCTGACCGGATGGGCACAGGTGAATGGCCGGGATGTCATCAACCTTGAGCGCAAGGTGGAGCTTGATGCCGAGTACCTCGCCCGCCGCAGCCTGGGGTTCGACATCGCCATCCTGATCCTGACCCTTCGCAGGGCCTTCATCGGGCGCGATGTCCGTCATTGAGCCTACAATTGACCGGTCTAGGGCAGTTCCTGCTATGTTGCTCAAGTCCATTCCCCAGTCGGAGTCTCCCCTATGATCCCATCCCGCCGCCTGCTTTCCGCCGCCGTTTGCGCCGCCGCCGTGGCGCTGGCCGGTGGAGCCGCCCTCGCTGCCGTCAACGCGAAGGCGGTGATCGAGACGCGGGAAGCGAACTTCAAGAGCATGGGCAAGGCCATGAAGGCCATGAACGATGGCCTCAAGGCGGATACGCCGGACATGGCCGCCATCGCTGCCAACGCCGCGACCATTCGCAGCTTAGCCCCCAAGATCAGCACCTGGTTTCCTAAGGGGACTGGCCCCGAGGCCGGTGTAAAGACCGAAGCCAAGGCAGAAATCTGGACCGATCCGGCTGGCTTCGCTGCTGCCGCCAGCCGGCTGGAGCCTGCGGTTGCCAAGCTCGAGACCCTCGCCCGAGCTGGAGACGTGGCCGGTGCCCGCGCCCAGGTCCGTGTGGTCGGGGGCACTTGCAAGGGCTGCCACGACAAGTTCAAGCAGGATTGATCCCGTCCCAAGGAAGGTTACCGCTATGAGCGAGTCTCCTACCCCAGTCTGGGACGGTCCGACCCGCCTCTTCCACTGGGCCCTCGCCATTCTCGTCCTGGTGGCCTGGCTAACCGCCGGCGAGCAGATGACCCTGCACCGTGGAGCGGGCTACGCCATTCTGGGCCTGCTCGCCTTTCGGGTCTGGTGGGGGTTTGCCGGGGGATCCACGGCGCGGTTCTCGCAGTTTGTCCGCGGACCTTCAGCCATCCGGGCCTATCTTTCCGCCAGCCGCCAGGGCCAAGCCCCCGAACGTGCAGGGCACAATCCTCTGGGCGCCCTGTCCGTCATCGCCCTCCTGGGGCTGGTGGCCCTGCAGGCGGGGCTCGGCCTTTTTGCGATCGACGAGGACGGCTTCGAAGGTGGCCCGCTGGCCGACCGCATAGACTTCGACCTCGCCCGCCAGATCGCCGAGTGGCATGAGCTATCCTTCCGGCTGATCCAGGCCCTCGTGGTCCTGCATCTCGCAGCCATCCTTTACTACGTTTTCCGCAAGCGCGAGGATCTGCTCCGGCCCATGGTGACCGGGGTGAGACGCTTCAGTGGCCCGGTTCAGGGCCTGGTGCGCGCGCCACTCTGGCGGCTCGCCGTTGGCGTCGGGATCGGCCTTGCGGTCGCCTTTGCAGCGTCCCGGGGCTTCAAGCTGGGCTAGATCCCGTTCCGATAAGTGGGAACCGGTGATCGGATCCAAACAGGATCTGACTTTTTGGACTTAGAGCCTGTTTTGCCCCTTCAGACCTTCCATCTGAAGGGAACAGGCCCTAGGCGCCCGCAGCGTCCCTCAGGCAGTTCAGCCAGGCGTCTTCTCGGGCCTTTTCCGCAATCCTGAGCTTGTCGTCTGCCTCGCGAACGCCGGCGTCATGCTTGCGCCACTCCAGCACTGCGCCCTCACGGGCACTTCGTGCGGCCTCGAGGGTCTCAAACCGAGCGAGGACGGCCCGGACACTGTAATTGACGGGTGGTCCCACGGACTCGCGATCCGGATACACCCCGGTGATGGAATCTGCGGTCTCGTTCTCGATGAGGAAGACATCGGCCCAGCCGGCGTGATGACGCATCAGGGCCCAGGGGCGCTCGATCTGGTTACTCATGGTGGTTCCTCGTCTGCGAAGGCGAAGACACTTCTCTAGCGCGAACTCGGAGCGTCTCCAACGGCGACGGCGACAAAATCCGGCTTTCGCCCGGCCGCGGATTGCGGGAGAAGCGGCGCGATTGCACTTCCAGCCTCTTTCAGGCGTCAGACCTTCCAGGGAGTTCCTATGGCTGGCATTGTCATCGCCCAGCGCTTTTGCGGCCCCCCGACTTCGGGCAATGGCGGGTATTGCGCCGGCCTCCTGGCGAGGGACATGCCGGGCCCCACCACTGCGGTGCTGAAGGCGCGTATCCCGCTCGACATCGTCCTGGACCTGAAGACCGGCCCTCAGGGTGCGATCATCTCCGGCCCCTCTGGTGAAGTGATCGGCGAGGCGCGGCCGGATCCTGCTTTCATCCTCCCGGAACCGCCGCCGCCGCCCTCCTGGGAGGAGGCCCTGGCGGCGGAGGCCCGGCACATCGGGATCGGCCAGCGTTTCCACCCCATCTGCTTTTCCTGCGGTCCCGAGCGAGGCGAAGGCGATGGCCTCCGGATCTTCGCCGGCCAGGTTGCCGGGGCGGACGCCGGTCAGCTGGCCTGTACCTGGACCCCCCACGCCAACTTCGCGGATGCCGACGGCCTGACGCCTGTCGAGGTCATTTGGGCGGCCCTGGACTGTCCTGGCTACTTCGCCTGGGTGGTCCGGGAGGGTCGCCACGGTGCCCTCCTGGGCACCATGACCGGCGAGGTCCTGCGCCGTCCCCGGGCCGGGGAGCCCTGCATCGTCAGCGCATGGCCGCTTGAGCGGTCTGGCCGCAAGGAGACAGCCGGGGTTGCACTCTTCTCGGCGGAGGGTGAACTTCTCGCCTCGGCCCACCAGGTCTGGATTGTCATGACAGCGCCGCCGAAGCTGCCGTCCGCCGCCTGAGCCCGCCCAGGACCGGGCGGAAGGAAGAGGGAAGGCCGAGATGAAGCCCGCCTCCATGTCGGACTATCGTGAACTCGCCCGGCGACGCCTGCCGCCCATGTTCTTCGAGTACATCGATGGCGGGTCCTACGCTGAGGAGACCCTCCGCCGGAATGTCCGCGACCTCGAGGCCATCGCCCTGCGCCAGAGGGTGATGCGCGACATGTCGAAGGTGGACCTCTCGACCACACTCTTTGGGCAGACCCTCGCCATGCCGGTTGCCCTTGCCCCTTTGGGGATGGCCGGCATGTATGCGGCCCGGGGCGAGGTCCAGGCCGCCCGGGCGGCGGCGGGAGCCGGAATCCCGTTCTGCCTTTCCACCGTGGGGGTCTGCTCTATTGAGGAGGTGGCCGCTGCCGGGACCCCACCCTGGTTCCAGCTCTACATGCTGAAGGACCGGGGCTACATGCGCGACCTCATCGCCCGGGCCCGGGCTGCAGGTTGCCCCGTGCTGGTCTTCACCGTCGACCTGCCCCTGCCAGGTGCCCGCTACCGGGACGTCCGGTCCGGCTTCACCGGGCTCAGTGGACTTCCGGCGGCGATCAACACCCTCGTACAGGGAGCGACCCACCCGGCCTGGTCCTGGGATCTCTTCGTGAAGGGCCGTCCCCACACCCTCGGCAATGTCCAGGCGGCGGTCGAGGGCGGCGGCGGGGTCAACGACTTCCTGGCCTGGATCGCTCGCAACTTCGACCGGTCGGTCACCTGGAAGGACCTCGACTTCGTCCGGGAGATCTGGGACGGCCCGATCGTCATCAAGGGCGTGCTGGACCCGGATGACGCCCGCGACGCCGTCCGCGCCGGTGCCCAGGGCCTGATTGTCTCCAACCATGGAGGCCGGCAGCTGGACGGGGTCTGCTCCTCCATCGCCGCCTTGCCGCGCATCGCCGATGCTGTCGGCGGCGATCTCGAGCTTCTGATGGATGGCGGAATCCGGTCCGGCCTGGACGTTCTGAAGGCTCTGGCCCTGGGCGCCCGAGCCTGCCTCGTGGGACGCCCCTGGGCCTGGGCCCTCGGCGCGGGCGGGGAGGCCATGGTGGCCCGAATGCTGGGCGTCATGCGCTCTGAGCTCACCACCGCCCTGATCCTGACGGGTTGCACGCAGGCTGCGTCCGCCGACGCCGGCCTGCTGGATGTTGCAGCGCCGCAGAATCTTTCGCTCTGAGGCCCTCGCAGGCGTCGACAAGCCCTTCTGCAGCCGGTAATGCGACGCGGTTGTGCGTACGAAAACGGCCCCTGCGGCCGCGTTTGATTGCGCCTTAATGCGATGGGAGTGGGGGTCGCCATGAGGGCTCCGGAAAAGCAAGGTCTGTACGATCCGCGCAACGAGCACGACTCGTGCGGGGTGGGTTTTGTCGCCAACATCAAGGGGCGCAAATCGCACGAAGTCGTGGCCAGCGGTCTGGAGATTCTCATCAACCTGGACCACCGCGGTGCCGTGGGTGCCGATCCCCTCGTGGGCGATGGCGCCGGGATTCTGATCCAGCTTCCCGATGCCCTGCTGCGCGACTGGGCGGACTCCGCCGCGATCAATCTTCCCGAGGCTGGCCACTATGCGGTGGCCATGTGCTTCCTGCCCCAGGACCAGGAGACGCGTGACGTCGCCATCCAGCAGTTCGAGCACTTCCTGAAGGTCGAAGGCCAGGTCCTGTTGGGCTGGCGCGACGTGCCGACCGACACCACGGGCCTCGGGGACGCTGTCCTGTCCCAAATGCCGGTCATCCGCCAGGCCATCGTCGGCATGGGTCCGAATGTTCGCGACCAGGACGCCTTCGAGCGCAAGCTGCTGACCATCCGCAAGCAGCTGCAGAACCCGCTTGCCGAGCTGGCGGTGCAGAAGAACCTGCCCAACCTGACACAGCTGTACCTGCCGTCCTTCTCGACGCGCACCGTGGTCTACAAGGGCCTGCTCCTGGCCAACCAGGTCGGGAGTTTCTACCGCGACCTGCGCGATCCGCGCACGGTCTCGGCCCTTGCCCTCGTCCACCAGAGGTTCTCGACCAACACCTTCCCGTCCTGGAAGCTGGCCCACCCCTACCGGTTCATCGCCCACAATGGTGAGATCAACACCGTCCGGGGCAATGTGAACTGGATGAACGCCCGCCGGCGTACCCTGGAGAGCGACCTCCTGGGGCCGGACCTCAACAAGATGTGGCCGCTGATCCCGCACGGCCAGTCGGACACGGCCTGCCTCGACAACGCGCTCGAACTGCTCGTGGCAGGCGGCTATCCGCTCAGCCACGCCATGATGATGCTCATCCCCGAAGCATGGGCAGGACATCAGGAC
>JBMOEP010000084.1:0-7554 GCA_049314675.1 Phenylobacterium sp. | reverse complement strand
CCCCGACCACGGTTAGCGCCATGCCGATCGCCAGCATCCGAACCTCCCCGTACTTCTCCGAGAGGGGGCCGGTGAGGAACATCTGCGTGATTGCCGCGGAGATTCCCACGAAGGCGAAACAGATCCCGATATCCCGGGGCGTCCAGCCGAAGCGCGCGTTGGCCCAGAGCCCGAAGGTGGATTCGATTCCGGTGAAGGCGAAGCCCACCAGGAAGGTCAGAAGCATCAGGCGGCCAAGGACCGGGCTGCGCACGACGTCATCGATGGCGGACCAGCGGTTGACCCGGTGGGCACCGCCCTCCCGGCGGTGATTGCTCTCGCGGATGAAGGCCAGGATGCCCAGCACGCAGAGGGCTGCCAGCCCCGAAGCCACGAAGAGTGGGATCCGGAACCCGGCGGGCCCGGCGTCGGGGTTGGCCAGGAGACCGCCCAGGGAGGGGCCAACGATCATGCCCACGTTCCAGGCGGCCCCCTGGTAGGCCATCTGCCGCGTACGCTGCTCCGGCGGGGTGACGTCGGACAGGTAGCCCTGAATCACCGCGCCATTCCCGGCGGCGAGGCCGCCGACCAGCCGGATCAGGAAGGCGGCCAGAATGTTCGGGGCGAAGGCGAGGGCCAGGTAGCACAGGCAGTTGCCCGTGATGGTCGAGATCAGGATCGGCTTGCGCCCGTAGCGGTCGGACAGCCGGCCCCAAAAGGGCTCGCCGAAGAAGGAGCCGATCGAGTAGGCCGAGAAGATCAGGGCGATCTGCCAGGCCGGGGCGTCGAAGGACTTGGCGTAGAAGGGCAGCAGCGGGACGATGATCCCGAAGCCCAGCATGTTGATGAAAATGACCGCGATCAGGGCCATGGCCGCGAAGGGCGGCGTGGACCTCGGCTTGTCTGCGGCGTCCGACATGCCGCGGTTGTTAGGGCTGCCCGCCCGGGCGGGCAAGGGCGGGCGGCGACGAAATCCGGCGCCGCCCGGAAAAGGGGCCTACTTGGGCGCCAGGATCATGATCATCTGGCGGCCCTCCATGCGGGGCTCGTACTCTACCTTGGCCACCGGATCGAAGTCGGCCTTGACCTGTTGGAGAAGCTTCATGCCCAACTCTGGGTGCGCCAGTTCACGACCTCGGAAACGAAGGGTCACCTTGACCTTGTCGCCCTCACCAAAGAACCGGTGCATCGAGCGCGACTTGACCTCGTAGTCATGGATGTCAATGTTCGGGCGAAGCTTGATCTCTTTGATCTCAACGACCTTTTGCCGCTTGCGCGCCTCGTTCTTTTTCTTCTGTTCCTGGAACTTGAACTTTCCAAAGTCCAGGATCTTGCAGACGGGCGGATCGGCGTTGGGCACGATCTCTACCAAGTCCAGCCCCGCCTCTTGGGCGGCTTCCAGAGCTGAGGAGGTGGGCATGACCCCCTGCTTCTCGCCATTCTGGTCGATCAGCAGAACCCGGGGAACGCGGATGTCTTCATTGATGCGCGGACCGTCTTTGACGGGCGGCGCCTGGTTGGGCCGGCGAATAGGCTTCTGCTCCTTGAGCTGTTGAAGAAGTCGACGACGGGAAAACGCCCGCCTGAGGGAGATATATGACCTTGTGGACCGCGGGGATCAAGCAGAGCCTTCAGCGGGTAGCAGGCTGTCGGTGGCGCGCGACACCGTTAAGGGGTCCAGGGTCGACAGGTCGTCGGCCTGGACCACGATCACATGCCCCCTCGGTGCGGATAGGGCCGGGTCCGACGTCCTGGAGAACAGGACCACGGTCGGGGCCCCGGCCGCGGCCGCCAAGTGCAGGGGGCCGGTGTCGTTGCCGACCACCAGGGCGGCGTCGGCGCCAAACAGGGCCACGGTGGCAAAGTCGGTGCGGCCGGTCAGGTCCCGGGCCTGGGGCACGTACTTCTGAATGGCTCGCCCCAGGGCGCTTTCCTGGGGTCCGCCGATGACGAGGATGTCGAAGCCCCGGTCATGCATCCGCCGGGCCAGCCGCCCGTAGTTCTCCAAGGGCCAGCGCTTGTCCAGCCTGTGGGCCGATCCGCCCGGGATCAGCATGACATAGGGGCGGTCCGGACGTCGGCGTCGGCCCCGGGCGGTCCGGCCGATCCAGGACAGGTCCGGCGGCGGTGCCGACAGGGGCGTCGTCGGGGCATCCGGCCAGATCCCCGCCGCCTTCAGCTGATCCGCCTGGCGCTCCAGGGTGTGCATGGCGTCCTTGCCCGGCGTGCGGTGCGGCAGGGCGCAGCCAAAGGCCACGCCGGACCACTCCGGCGGGAAGGGCCTCAAGAGGTGGAAGATCCGCTCGGAGGCCGAGGAGGTCTGCAGATCGTAGACCCGGTCATAGCGCGCCGCCTTCAGCCGGCCCCGCAGGCCCAGCCAGGCTCCCGGCCCCTCCGGCTTCCCGTCGGTCTCGACCTCGTCGAAATAGGGGCAGGCCCGGGCCAGGGCCTCGAAGGGAGGTGTGGTCAGAAGGGTGATGCGGGCCTTGGGGTGGGCTTCCCGGATACGCCGCATGGCCGCCAGGGCCAGCACGAAGTCACCAAGGGCCGAAAGCTTGATCACCAGGACCTTGCGGATTTGGTGGCTCATTCCCTGGCTTCCCGCGCCTTGAGGAGTTGCTCATACACCGAAAGGGTCGCTGCGCACATGGCGTCGTTGGCATAGAGTCGGGTCGCCCGCTCCCGGGCGGTCCTCCCGAGGGCCGACAAGCCCTCCTGGCCCAGGTCGGCAGCGGCGGCCATGGCGCGGGTCCAGGCGTCGATGTCTCCGGGCGCCGCCAGCCAGCCGGTCTGGCCGGGCAAGACGGTCTCCGTAGTGCCGCCATGGTCCGAGGCGATGACCGGCCGTCCCATCACCTGGGGCTCCACCGCCGCCCGGCCGAAGGACTCCGGCACAAGGGTGGGCAACAGGGCGACGTCCGCCGCCAGGAAGGCCGCCGGCATGTCGTCACAGTGCCCGACCCTACGAACCTCGCCCTCCAGGCCCGCGGCGCGGATGGCCGCCTCGAGGGACTGGCGAAAGGTCGTCCGGCCCTGGTCGTCGCCGGCGAAGATCACCCGCAGGTCCCGGCCCTGGCCCTTCAGCCGCGCGGCGGCGGCGATGATCGTCTCGTGGCCCTTGATCGGGGTCAGGCGGCCAGCCAGCAGGAAGACCAGGGGCCCTTCGCCCGCAGCCGGCAGGCCCCAGGCCCGCCTCAGGGCCTCCACGCGCTCCGGGCCCACCCGGACTGGATCGAAGCGGGTGAGGTCCACGCCCCGGGGGATGGCGACGACCCTCTCAGGCGCTATCCCGTGCTCGGCCAGGACGTGATCCCGTGTGTAGTCGGAGTTGGCGATCACCCGGTCCACCCGGGTCATGACGGCGTTGTACCAGCGCTTCGCCGGGCCCTTCGCAACGTAGATGCCGTGGTAGGTCGCCACCGTCGGCAGGCCCTCCGCCCGGGCTGCCCACAGGGCCGGGAAGGCCGGCGCGCGGGACCGGACATGGACGAGGCTCACCTCCCGTTCCCGGATCACCTGGCGCAGGGCCCGGGCGGTTCGAAGCATGACCAGGGGATTCTTGCTGTGCATGGGCAGGCGGACCAGCTCGCCCCCCGCCGCCGCCAGGGCCGCCTCCATCCGCCCGCCCCGACTGGCGACCAGGGCCCGGCCACCCGCGGCGACCACGGCGCGGGCGATGTCGAGCGTGGTCTGCTCGGCACCGCCGGTCTCCAGCTCGGGGACCACCTGTAGCAGGGTGAAGTTCGCGGGAAGGCTCACTCCGCCCTGATAGCGCAGGCCAGCGCCGGGCGCTATGCAGGCACCATGCAGGAGACATCCGGTCATCTGGAGCGCGAGGCGGGGGTTCCCCTGGCCTGGCGGGCCGTTAAGGGGCACGGACCCACGGTCGTCTGGCTGGGTGGCTTCCGCTCGGACATGACCGGGACCAAGGCCCAGGCCCTGGCCGACCAGGCCCTCGCCGCCGGCCGGGCCTGCCTGCGCTTTGACTATTCCGGCCATGGGGAGTCCGGTGGGGCCTTCACCGACGGGACCATCGGGTCCTGGCGGGCAGATGCCCTGGCCCTGATCGACCGGCTCACCGAAGGCGACCTTGTCCTGGTGGGCTCGTCCATGGGCGGCTGGCTGGCCTGCCTGTGCGCCCTGGCTCGCCCGGACCGGATCAAGGGCCTGGTCCTCGTCGCCCCCGCCGCCGATTTTCCCCAGGCCCTGATGGTGCCGGAGATGACCACTGCCGACCGCGCCGCCCTGGCCCGGGACGGGGTCTGGATGCGACCGTCGGGCTACGGCGAGCCCTATCCCATCGCTCGCCGTTTCCTGGAGGAGTCCGCCGACTGGAACCTCCTGCCCGGCCCGGTGGAGATCGACCTGCCCGTGCGCATCCTGCAGGGGGGCGCGGATCCGGATGTGCCCTGGCATCACGCCCTGGCCCTGGCCGAGGCCCTGACCTCGCAGGACCTCGTCTTCAGCCTGGTGCGCGACGGCGACCACCGCCTGTCCCGCCCCCAGGACATCGCCCGCCTGCTGGCCTTCGTCGACGAGCTCTGCGGATAGCTAGCCGCCGGTGGCCAGGATGTCGGCCAGGCCCTCGCGGTAGGTCGGATGGGCGGGGCGCCAGCCCAGGGCGGCCTTGGCCCGGGCGTTGGAGACCCGCTTGCTCTCCGCCCAGAACCGCCGGGCGGCGGGGGTCAGGGCGTCCAGGTCCAGGGGCGTCTGCGGCGGTGGCTGGACGCCCAGCAGGCGGCAGGCCTCAAGGGTCACATCGGCGGCCGGCGCCGGTTCATCGTCACAGAGGTTGAAGACGCCGGTCCGGTCCGGCTGGGCCAGGGCGGCGGCGAGGCCGTCGGCGAGGTCGTCCACGTGGATGCGGCTGAAGACTTGGCCGGGCACCGCCATGCGCCGGGCGGTCCCCTCCCGCACCCGGTCCAGGGCCGAGCGGCCGGGGCCATAGATGCCCGGAAGCCTGAAGACGGCCAGGGGGCGGCCCGTCCCAGCCCAGGCGGCTTCGGCTGTAACGCGGCGCCGGGAGGTCTCCGAGGCGGGCCGAAGTTCACTGGTCTCGCGGACCCAGCGTCCGCCGCGGTCGCCGTAGACGCCGGTGGTGGAGAGGTAGCCGATCCAGCCGGGTCCGGACCCGGGGGCGAGGTGGGGGGCCAGGGCCTCGAAGCCGGGGCAGAGGCCGGACTCCGGGTCGGGGGCGGCGGTGACGAGGAGGGCGTCCGCCCGTCCCAGGCCCGTCGCCAGGGCGTCGCCGTCCTGTACGGACACGGTCTCGACTGCGCTTCGCCAGCGTTCGGGGAGGGGACTGCGCACCGTCGCGATGATGTTGAGGCCGCGTGGCGCCCGCGCGGCCAGGGCGCGGGCCGAATAGCCGAAGCCGAAGACGAGGAGTCTCACGCTCCCAGGAGGTCCTTCAGCATCGCCCGAGCCCCCTCGGCCAGGTCGGGCCGCTTCAGGGCAAAGGCGACATTGGCCCGCAGGAGGCCCAGCTTGTCGCCGCAGTCATAGGTCGTCCCCTCGTACTCCAGGGCGTGGAAGGCCTGGTCGGCCATCAGGTCGGCCATGGCGTCGGTCAGCTGGATCTCGCCGCCGGCGCCCTTCCGGTGCCGGGCCAGGCGTTCGAAGATCTCGGGCTGGAGGACGTAGCGCCCGGAGATGAAGAGGTTGGACGGCTCGGTCCCCGGCGCCGGCTTCTCGACCATGCCGGTCATCCGGTTCAGCCGGCCGTCCTGCCCGTCGAGGGCGACGATGCCGTACTTGTGGGCCTGGCCCTCGGGCGCCGGCTCGACGACGACGATGTTGCCGCCGGCCTGGTCGAAGGCCGCCACCGCCTGGGCCAGGGCCCCCGGCTCGGCCATCATCAGCATGTCCGGCAGCATGACGGCGAAGGGCTCGTCGCCGATGATGTCCCGGGCGCACCAGACGGCGTGGCCCAGGCCCAGGGGCGCCATCTGGCGCACGAAGCTCATCTCGCCGGGCTTGGGCAGGTCGCGCCGGATATCGGCCAGGATGTCCAGCTTGCCCTTGGCCTCCAGCTGGGCCTCGAGTTCGACATGGTGGTCGAAATAGTCCTCGATGGCGCCCTTGCCGCGGCCCGTGACGAAGACGAAGTGCTCGATCCCCGCCGCCCGGCCCTCCTCGACGATGTAGGACAGGATCGGCCGGTCGACGACGTTCAACATCTCCTTGGGCGTGACCTTGGCGCCGGGAAGCACCCGCGTGCCCAGCCCCGCCACCGGAAGCACCGCCTTGCGCACCTTGCCTGACATGGACGTCTCCGTTGCAGGCCCCTCCTCTAGTCGAGGGCGGCGGTTCCTTCCAGAACGATCACAGCCCGGCCGCCGATCCAGGTCCCGTCGGCCTCGGCCGAGACCGTGACCCGGCCGGCCCGGCCCACGGCCGCCCCCTGGCTGGCGACATAGCGCGGCGGCAGGAGTCCTTCGCCGACGAGCCAGAGGGCGAGGCCCGCGTTGAGGCTGCCGGTCACCGGGTCCTCGGGCACGGACAGGCTGGGGCAGAAGGCGCGCACCTCCAGCTGCGAGGCCCCGCCCGGCGGGTAGAGGGCGGCGACCCCCAGCTCCAGGTCCCCCAGGGCGGCGAAATCCGGGGTCAGGGCCAGGACCCGCTCGACGGAGTCCAGCAGGACCGCGCACCAGCCCGGCCCGTTGTCGATCCAGCGCCCGGCCAGGATAGCGGATTGCGGAAGTCTCAGTCCACGGACGATCTGCGCCGTCACCTCTGGCTCCAGAGGCCCTTCCCTGAGCAGGGGCGGGGCGGCGAAGGCCAGGTCCTCGCCATCAATCCGCACGGGCACGAGGCCGACCCCGCATTCCTGGATGACCCGCCCGGGGGTCTTCGGCTGGCCGCCCGCCGACAGCCAGGCCCGGCAGGAGCCCAGGGTCGGGTGGCCGGCGAAGGGAAGCTCCCGCTCCGGCGTGAAGATCCTCACCCGGTAGTCTGCGCCGGGATCCGTCGGCGGCAGGAGGAAGGTGGTCTCGGACAGGTTCGTCCAGTTGGCGAAGGACGCCATCTGGGCGTCTGACAGGCCCTCAGCCCCGTGCACCACGGCCAGGGGATTGCCGTTCAGCGGCCCCGAGGCGAAGACGTCGATCTGCTGGAAGCGGCGAAGGGTCATGGCTCCACCCGCGCCCTCAACCGCTCGGCGACGATGGCCGCGACGTCCGGGTCGTGGTGCGGGTCGTCGGGGTCAGCGAGGCCCCTGGCCGCGCCGTCCGCGTCCTGAGCCAGGCGGTTCTGGCTCATCTTCCATTTGCCGCGGATTTCGGTGATCTCGATCTCAAGGCCGACAATGCCCCGCAGCATGGAGTCGATATAAACGGCGGGGGCGTCCGACGGCGCCCATGGCGCTGGCCGGCGGGACTCGTGCGCTGCCGTCAGGGCGGCGACGTGGGCCGCGAGCCAGTCGCATTCGGGGCGCAGGGTCGGGATTCCGCGCACCTGGACCATCTCGTAGTTCCAGGTCGGGACGACCCGGCCGGTCTCGGCCTTGGAGGGATACCAGGACGGGGTCACGTAGGCCTCCGCACCCTGGAAGACCACCAGGCAGTCCCGGGCCCC
>JBMOEP010000083.1:0-7571 GCA_049314675.1 Phenylobacterium sp. | reverse complement strand
CCGGGTCCGCCCACCAGGACAGGGTGTGGACGTCATGCGCCGAGGTCCAGATGCCGTCGGGGGTGTAGCGCAGGGCGCCGCTGCCGACAGGAGCGCCGACCCGGGCAAGGATGGCGAGGGATTTCGGATCCAGGACAACGAAGGCCTGCCCGACGGTCGTGCGTAGCCAGACCTTGCCGCCACCAATGTCGATGTCGCCCCATTTCAGCGTCGTGTCGATCTTGACCCTGCCGGTGACGGTGCCGGACGCGGGATCGATGCGAGCCACCGCGCCATCCCCCTGTTCCTGCACCCAGACCGCGCCTTCGCCGGCGGCGAGGAAGCCCGGCACCTTGCCGAGCCGGGTGGTCGCCACGGCGGTGTTACTCCCGGGGTCGATCTTCTGGACGGTCTGAGCTGCGGCGCTCACTGCCCAGAGCGCGCCTTCGCCGAAAGCCAGGTAGCTGGTGCCGGGTTCGACCTTGATGGACGCAATGACCTTGTTGGTCGCCGGGTCGATGCGGGCGATGACGCCTGACTTGTCGCTGGCCACCCAGATCGAACCGGCGCCCGAGACGACGTTCATTTCGCCGTCGGGGCTGGCGAGGCCAGTGGGGATGACGGCGGCGACCCTGTTGGCCCGGATGTCGATGCGGTTGACGGTCATGGCCTTGCAATCGGCGACCCACAGCGCGCCCTCGCTGATCGTCATGGCCCCGCAGGCGCCTTCCAGCGGTACCTCGGCGAGCCTGCCGGCCTTTGACCAGCGCTCGACCCGGCCCTTGTTGGTGACCCAGACCGTGTCCCCGTCGACAGCGAGGAAATCGGCAAAGTCCTGCACCTTGATGACGGTCTCGACGGGCGCTGCCCCGGCGGCGGAAGCAAAGGCAAGGCTGCCCGACCCAGCCAGGACAGCCCAAAGGTTTTTCATGGCGTTCGCGATCAGTTGGCAGAGGCGGGAGGGATGCGGTCTTGCTTCATCCGGTCGCGCCAGGACTGGAAGGGGAAGAGCCATTGTTCCTTGATCGACAGCCGCCTGCGGTCACCCTGGCCGACGACATGGCTTTCGCCTTCGCGATAGGTGCCGAAGATCCGGTCCATGAGGATCATGGCGTTGGCGTAGTTGCAGCGCGTGTCCTCATAGCTGGTCGCCGTGTGGTGCAGGCTGTGGTTGCGGATGGTGGTGAAGACGTAGGCGTACCAGATCGGTGGATCGGCGCGCAGGTTGGCGTGGGCGTAGATGGAGATGGCGGAAAGGCAGCTAAAGCCTGCGAACATCGCCGCAGGGCTCCAATCGAATAGCGAGACGACCCCCAGGCTGATCAGGAACAACTCGATCGGATTGCCGACAAAGCCCTTCATGGCGTTGAGCTGGGTGATGTGATGATGCGGCGCATGGGTGGACCAGAGCAGGCCGTTATTGTGCATCAGCCGGTGCATCCAGTACTGGCCCAACTCCCAGATCGCCATGAACATGAAGACCTGCACCAGGAACGGCAGCGCGGCGACCCAGGGCGTGGCGAGGCCCAGCGACTCCTTCAGCGCCACCATCGGTTGATCGGCGAGGGTGCGCGTCGCCCAGACGATCAAGGTCGCATTCAGCCCCACATAGAAGACGTCGGTGAAGAATTCGATCGTATTGAGACGCCAGCCCGGGTGCCGCGCGTTCAAGAATTCGAGCCCCTGGACAAAGGCGATGACCCCGAAACCGACAACCGGCAACAGCCACCAAATATCGAGCCAGGACTTGGGGACACTAGCCCAGAACAACAGCAAGGCGAAAAGAGTCGCAGGCGGCATCAGGTCGAAGATTTTCTGCTTCATGACTGTTCTTTCGCACTCACGTCCCAAGTCGGCCTTGCAGAAAATACAGGTGACCACGATCGGGCGCTTCCGACAATAGAGGCGGGACCGCCACCGATCGGGGCAAGGGAGCCGGAATCAAAGCTGCCAGGTGAACGAGTGAACGATAGGGCCCGAAGCTAGCCATGAGGGCTGTGGCGGGCGGGCGGGCCTCCCCGGCTTCAAAAGGCGGCGAAGGCAGCCCGCCGACCCCGACACCCGCACGGCCCCGTCGGACACCCCCTCCGCCCGAGGCGCCTGGGTTCCGACAGGGTTCAATCTTATGTTCTTGTTTTGTTCTTTTCATTTCCGGCTTCTCGTGTTCTTGTTCGCTGATGGTCGGGCCGGTGCCCTGCCCCGACTTACCACCGGCCCCCAGGCGAAAGGAAACCTGAAGAATAGCGAGAATGCCGCAGGGACAACCCCGTCCCGTCCCGGATCCCGAGGGTGACCGCTATGACGAGATGCTGCGCCAGGAACGGCTGAGGCGCGCCCGCGCCGACGCCGCCGAGGCCGGGCCGCCTCCCCCTTCGGTGGGACATCCGGAACTGCTGGAATCCCTCATCCCCGTCTGGGGATCCGGGCGGGAGGCCGTGGCCGATTTCCAGGAAGGAGATTATGCGGGAGCGGCCCTGAACGGTGCCCTTGCGGCGTCAGACCTGTTCCTGGCGGGCGCGACGCTGGAGATGGCCCAGCACACCGGTCGGGACCAGACGCTCGGCTCCATCGAGAAGGGCAAGGTGGCCGACTTCTTCCTCGTGCCCGGCGACCCGACGAAGGACCTGAAGGCGATCAAGACCGTCCGGATGGTCGTGCGCGATGGCGTGGTCTACTTCCCCAGTGAAGTGTACCCGAAGCTCGGCGTGCGGCCGTTCACGACGGCGCCCGTGGTGACGCCCGGCGGATAGACGGGGCGCCGGCAGGCTGCGGGAACGAGGGGCGGCTCCAGCTCCATTAATGTTCTTGTTTTGTTCTTGTCGATAGACCGATGGCGTGAGAGGGTCCAGGCCAACCCTGGAGACCTGCATGCGCGAATATCGACCGGATCCTTCCCGCCTTGAGGGCGATGCCCTCGATCGTTGGTACCGGCGATCTCCGGCTCGGATCCGGGCTGAGCGTGAGGCTGTGAGGCGGGCGCGGTACGAGGCCTTCTTCGGTCCGGGCGGCGGGATTTCAGAGGCCATCCCGGAGGACGGGATAACTTCGGCTCCGGGTTCCCGGGCGGAGTCCCGGACCAATGTCCTCCAGTTCGCCCGGCGGGAACCCATCCCGACGACTCCCACGGTCGTCACGACGGGCGGGCGCCCGATCCTCGGAGTCCCTCCTGTAACCGGGACCGACCGGGTACCGGGGGCTACAGGAAGCTTCTTCGAGACCTATCCGGCCATCCCCAACCCCGTCCTGGGGCCAGCCTACGTGACGGACCTTCCGAAGCCCTTCAATCTCGTGACGCCGCGGGTCAGCGACTGGTTCGAGCTCGGGGACGGGCGCCTGGTGCGGGGCGCGGATGAAGTTGAGCGGCTCTTCGTCGAACAGCGCCTGCGGATGTCGGGAGAGGACAAGCCTGAACCTCCCGTAAAGGTCCTATCCGACGACCGCTTCCGCGACGGCGCCATTCCCCGGGCAGAGCAGCTGGCGAAGGGAGAACGCGAGATCGACCCAACCTGTCACGTATATGGCGGTTGGGAGCGGGACCCGACCTTCTCGAGATACAAGGCCTGGACCCAGGATTACGAGGACCAGATCACACAGGCCCCCGGCCTGGACTATGTGGTGCGCAATCCGCTGGAGAAGCCTGTGCGGTTCGACGGGTGCGCCGTCTGGGACCCTCGCCGTCCGCTGCTCGAGGCCAAGGGGCCCGGCTACGAAGCCCTGGATCGAAGGGCCCGAAAATCGACATTCTTGAGGTTCATCTGGAACGGCGTGCGGGACCAGGCCCGGCGGCAGAACAACGCCGCCCGGGACAGGACCGTCGAGTGGCATGTCGCCGAACCCGCCGTGGTTCCAACCTTCCGGGAGATCATCGAGCCCCCCTCCTCCCTCCGGGTCCTCCAGACTTCGCCCCGCCCGGGCGCCCCCCAACCCAAGAGAAAGTGACCGAAATGACCCCCAGAGACGACCGGCCTTCCCAGGACGATGAAGACGCCTTCGACGCCTGGCTCGAGCGTAAGCGCGAAGAGCGCAAGTCGAGTTCCGAGGCCGAGGTTCGCCAGCGTCGCGAGGCCGAATTTCCTGAGCCCCTCCAGGGGCGATGGGTCTGCCCGGACGGCTCGGATACCGAGCTTGTCATCCAGGGCAGCAGGGTGATCTGGGCCGGCGAACCGCGGCCCTATCTCGACAAGATGCCCTTGGTCATCGAGGCGGACGAAGTCTACTACGAAGTCGTCTTCCCCGAGGACGACGAGGAAGACAGCCAGACAGGGCTGTCTCTCATGGGCGACGATCTCTTTTTTCAAAGCTGGCACGGCGTGGTCAGCTTCGTGAGGGAGGAGACCTGAAGGTTCTGTCCCCATGACGGTGCCCCCTCCCTAACCTTGCCGCAAGTCAACCCAGCCGGGATGGACTCCCGGCTGCACGGGCCTACCGCCTCGCGGGATGGGGCTCCATCCCGGGCAACAACAGGGGCTGGCGTCCCGCCGACCTGACCTCTAGCCTGCGGGAAATGGCAGGGGGGAAGATCATGGCGCGAATGATGGCGGCGGGGCTCTTGGCGGCCCTCCTTGCCCTTCCGGCGGCGGCGGCGGAACCGGAGTACCGGGCGGAAGTGATCCGCACCGCCTATGGTGCGCCTCACATCATCGCCCGCGACTATGGCGGGCTCGGCTACGGAGGGGGCTATTCCTCCGCCGAGGACAATTTCTGCGACTTCGCCGAGCGGCAGATGACGGTGAACGCCCAGCGGTCCCGTTACCTCGGGCCCGGCGAGAAGAACGCCAACCTCATCAGTGATCTCTACCACCAGCACCTGATCCAGACCGGCGGCCTGGACGCCCTGTTGGCTGGCCGCGGCAAGCCTTCGCCGCAGGCGCGCGCCCTCGCCCGGGGCTTTGTCGCCGGGGTCAACCGCTATGTCCGCGACGTCGGCGTCGCCAACCTCCCGGACGCCCGCTGCCGCGGTGCGGCCTGGGTGCGCACCTACGACGAGATGGACTACTGGCGCTCGGTAATCGCAACCCAGCAGCCGACCCTGATGGCCGGCGTCGTCGCCGCCGCGCCTCCCGGCGCGCCGGACCTGCCGGGCGTGCAGGCGCCCATGGAGCGTTCGCCGGTTCCGGAGGGACAGGGCAGCAACGCCTATGCCCTGGGACGCGAGGTGACAAAGAGCGGCCGGGGCGTGCTTCTGGGTAATCCCCACTATCCCTGGGACGGCATCAACCGCTTCACCCGGATGCACATGATCCTTCCGGGCAAGCTCAACATCGTCGGCGCCGGGCTGCAGAACAGCCCCACGATCGGCATCGGCCACAACCGCTGGGTCGCCTGGACCCATACGGTTTCCACGGCCCGCAGGTTTGGCCTGTTCGAGCTGACGCTCGATCCGAAGGACCCCACCGCCTATGTCTTCGAGGGCAGGTCCGTGCCCATGACCCGCACGGTGGTCACCGTCCAGGTGAAGACCGGGGCGGGGCTGACGCCGGTCAGCCGCACCTTTTACGGCACGCGGTTCGGCCAGGTCGTCGAGAACGCCGGGCCGCCGTCCACGCCTTGGACCGCCGAGCGGGCCTATGCGGTCCGAGATGCCGGCCCCGGACTACGCGCGACCGACCAGTACCTGGAGATGTATCAGGCCCGCAGCGTCCGCCAGCTGGCTGCCAGCCTGGCAAAGTTCCAAGCTGCGGGGTTCAACACCACGGCGGTCGACGCCTCAGGTGAAGCCTATTACGGCGACGTGGGCGCCCTGCCCTATGTGACCGACGCCAAGGCGGAGGCCTGCACGGTCTCGGAGATGGCCAAAACCCTGTGGCGCACGCAGCGCCTGCCGGTCCTCGACGGTTCGCGCGCCGCCTGCGAGTGGGGCTCCGACCCGCGCGCCGTGACGCCGGGGGTCTTTCCGCCACAGTCCCTGCCGCAGCTCTTCCGCTCGGACTACACCAGCAATTCCAACGACAGCTACTGGCTCACCAATCCCAAGGCGCCGCTGACCGGCTATCCGCGCATCCTCGGCGAGGAGGCCACGGCACGCTCGCTCCGCACGCGCCTCAGCCTGAAGCAGATCGACGACCGGGTGGCCGGACGCGACGGCCTCGACGGCGCAAAGTTCGACCTGGCCAGTGTCGAGGGGGTGCTGTTCGGCAATCGCAACCTCGGCGCGGAAATCACGCGCGACCCCCTGGTCGGTCTTTGCCGGACGGCAGCGGCCGGACCGCATCCTGACCTCGCAGACGCCTGCCGGGCCCTCGAAGCCTGGGACCTGAGGGTCAACCTCGAAAGCCGCGGTGCCCACATCTTCCGGCTGTTCGCGGAGAAGGGCGGCCTGGTGTTCAAGGTCCCCTTCGATCCGGCCGACCCGGTGAACACCCCGCACACCCTGGATGTCGACAATCCCAAGGTGCTCGCCGCCCTGGTGGACGCGGTCAAGCAGCTGCGGACCCTGGGCATCCCCATGGACGCGGCCCTGGGCCAGGTACAGACCGAGCCCCGCGCCGGGGGCGAGCGGATCCCGATCCATGGGGGACCCGGCCCCGAGGGCGTGTTCAACGTGATCACCCCCGTCGACCTGAAGCCCGGCCTCGGCTGGACCAAGATCCGCCACGGCTCGAGCTGGATCATGGCGGTGGAGTTCACCGACAAGGGCCCCGTCAGCCAGGGCGTGCTCAGCTATTCGCAGTCCACCAACCCAGACTCGCCGCACGCCGCCGACCAGACCCGCCTCTATTCACAGAAGGGCTGGGACGACCTGCGGTTCTCCGAGGCGGCGGTGCGCCGGGATGCCGTGTCGCGGGTCGTGTTGAGGGGGCGCTGAGGCCTGCGGCCGGTAGAGCCGGTCGCCTAGGTGTGAGCTCTCAATAGGTTGACCATCCGACCCGGACCGCGGGCCTACATCAAACCCAGGAAATTTTCCCGGATGAAAGCGATCCGGCCCTTGAGACTCTCGGCGTGCTCCCGGGTCGGCGCGACCGGGATCGGATAGCTCTCGGAAAGGTCGTGCCCCGCCAACACCGCGTCCGCCCAGTCCTGCGCGATGGCGCAGTAGAGCGCCAGGGCCCTGGCCGGCGTCGGGGCGTCATCGGTCTCGAAGTGCATTGACGGCATGTCGCCGACAACGACCCAGCGTTCGGCATCCTCAGGCTGTCCGCCCGGCGCAAACCGCATCAGGAAGAGGCCGAGGACCGGCGCCAAGGCGAAGGCCAGCACAAGTTCAGACACCGGCGGATCCCAACGCCACCCCCTGACGAAGCTCCAGGCTTCGTCCGTCAGGGCCGCAAGGCGCGCACGCTCCTCCTCACCTTCATAGTCGAGGTCCTTCCCCACCGGGAAGGCCGAGGTGTCGATGCGTGCGCTCATGGGAATCTGCACCTACGCGTTTGAGCCGCGCGAGGTGTCATCGCTTTTTGGACTTGGCGGCCATCCAGTCCATTAGCGCCAGTAGTACGCCGGAACAGACAAATGTGAGATGGATGATCACAAGCCACATCAGATAGGGCTCATTGAGAGTGGACTTGTTTCCAATCTCCATAAACTGCTTGAGCAGAAAGATGCCAGAAATGGCTACGATCGAGGCGATCAACTTCATCTTCAGATCGGCAAAA
>JBMOEP010000082.1:0-7615 GCA_049314675.1 Phenylobacterium sp. | reverse complement strand
TGGGGCGTCGGTGCCCAGAAGGGTTCGGGACGCGGCAGCTCCGACTTCCTCGACAAGATGATCGGCGAACGGGACATGACCGCCATCGTCCAGGTTCGCGGTACTGGCTTCATGTTCGGCCTGCAGTCCCAGCTGCCTTTCCGCGGCGAGACCTGGAGCCAAATCCGCAAGCTGGACCTGGCCGGACGCCTCGAGGCCATCCGCGATCCGGCGACCCGCGAAGCTCTCACCGCTGAGGGTCGCAGGACCGACGACTGGAAGGAGCTCTCGACGATCTATGACCTCGGATCCGGTGACAGCCCCGACCACGGCCAGGAGGTCGACCAGAACCTCCGCCGGACCATGGAGGCAACGGGCAAGAGCTTTGTCGAGATCTTCCTCGACCGGGCCCTGGAGACCGACGGCAAGGCCCTCTTCAACCTGCGCCTGTTCTGCCAGAACCTGGACGAACTGGGCGACCTGATCTCCAACCGCAACGTCCTGCCCAGCCTGGGCGACGCCGGCGCCCACGTCTCGCAGATCATGGACGCCGACTGGTCGACCTTCGTCATGTCCTACTGGGTGCGTGACCGGGGCCTGTATTCGGTCGAGGAGGGGGTCCGCCGGATCACCTCAGCGCCGGCCCGGGTGCTTGGCCTCTCGGATCGGGGGGTTCTGGAAGCCGGCAAGCGGGCGGACATCAATGTCATCGACCTGGCGCAACTGAGCAGCCTCCAGCCCCAGATCGTCAACGACTTCCCGGGCGGTGCCCCGCGCTACATCCAGCGCGCCCGCGGCTACCGGGCCACCGTCGTGAACGGCTGCGTGAATATCGAGAACGATCTGCATACGGGCGACCGCGCCGGCGAGGTCCTGCGCCGGGTGCACTGAGGCCTAGGTTTACCAACCCAGCTTCATCATGACTCCTCTTGAGGCTGAACCTGCGCCGGAGCGGATCCCCGCCTCCGGCGCATTTTTTTGGGTCTTCGGGGACAGCACCGGTCCAGAACGCCAATAAACATTTGCATTAACGCGGGACGTTTTCCTAGACTGGACTTCCCTCGAACCCTTGGGCGCAGTCGTGATCCATCCCCGTCGCAGCCTGGTTCCGTCCCAGGTCTTGGCCGCAACGGCGGCCAGCCTCATTGTCCTCACCGCTGCAGGGGCCTCCGCAGCCGAGGATCCCCAGGTACAGAAGCTCAGAGAGCAGCTTGAGCGCCAGCAGGCGGTCATCGAAAGTCAGGAAGCCCGGCTGCAGCAGCAGGAGCGCCTGCTCCGCGATCTGGCGGCTCGGATCGGGCCGCCTGCACCTGCGACCGCAGCGGTCGTCACCGCCCCGGTGGCGGGCGCGGCCCTGGCTTCAGGCACCGCGGTGGCGAAGGCGGAGGCGGAGGCTATAGACCAGCTGGCCCTGATGGAAGCGAAGGGTGGCCCTAATGGCGGCAACGACCCCGAGCCGGCGCGCCCGGGGCCGGTCGGGACCCGCTTCGCCGGCCTCGACGTGACCCTGGCGGGTGCGCTTCGAACGACGGTCACCACCACCACCGCCCGGATGCAGCCCGACGCCACACCCTTCTTCGTTCTTCCGAAGATCCCGGGGGTTCCGGATGGAACGACCAAGATTGACGCGCGACTGTCGTCCCTGCTCATCAGCATCAAGGGTGCCCAGCAGGGGGATTTCCAGCTTGGGGGCATGATTTACGCCTACCTGTTCGATGGCGACCTCCTGTCCGGAAAGTACGGTCTGTATCCCGGCTTCGCCTACATCGACGCGACCAGCGACAAGTGGCGGTTTGCCGCCGGCCTTCAGCAGGACGTGTTCAGCCCAATGATGTCGACCATGGTCGACCGCATGTCGGCCTTCGCCGGCTCCGGCAATGCGGGCAACTCCTTCAAGCCGCAACTCCGGGTGGAGCGGTTCTTCGTCAAGGGGACCGACCGGCTTGTGATCCAGGGCGCCATCGCCGACGCCCTGCCCAGCAATATCAAGCCCGGCTTCGTCGACTCGACGGAGAACACGGGTGTTCCCAACCTCGAAGGCAGGATCGCCTGGACCCGTGGAAACGACCGCGAGGCCACCCTGCCCTGGCCCAAGTATGTGCTGGGCCTGTCCGGAGCCAACGGCCGATTCCGGACCCTCTATGACCGGAACCCTGACCCCAATGTCACCGACATCGGTTCCTACACCACCACCCTGAGCGGCGTCGCCGTCGAGGGTTCCTGGAGGCTCACCGACAGGTTTGGCGTCCAGGGCGAAGTCTACAGCGGGAAGGCGCTCGGGGCCTATCTCGCCACCGCCTTCCAGACCGTGAACGCCACCGAGCGCGCGCCGATCTCCAGTGATGGCTACTGGGGTGAGGCGGCCTATTACTGGACGCCCAAGCTGCACTCCCACCTGGGCTACGGCATCGACCGACCGGACAAGGGCGATGGCCCTGGCATCGGCGCCAACGAGACTGCCTTCGCAAATCTCTTCTGGGACCCCAGCCCGATGACGACCCTCGGGTTTGAGGCGACCTGGCGCCAGACCGCCCTGCTCGCTGGCTTCGACCCCCTTGGCCGCCCCATCTATGTCGACAACGACGGCTTCGCCTTCATGCTGTCGTCAGAACTACGCTTCTAACTCCCTCCGCCCCAGCCGCGGACAGGTCACAATCGAGAACGGAGACTGCAAATGAGAGTCGCCTCCACCGCAGGGTTCATCGCCAGCCTCCTGCTCAGCACCGCGGCCATAGCGGCACCGGCCACCGTCTACAGCGGCGGCGACATCCTCACCATGAAGGGGCCGACCCCTGAGTATGTCGAAGCCCTGGTCGAGAAGGACGGCAAGATCCTCTATGTCGGCCAGAAATCAGGTGCCCTGCGCGCTGCCGGAAGGGATGCCCGCCAGGTCAACCTCGCAGGGGCCACCCTGATGCCGGGGTTCATCGACGCCCACGGCCACCTGATCTACGCCACCCACACCATGCTCGATGCCGATCTTGCCGGTGTGGCGAACATTCCCGAACTGCTGGCCCGCCTGAAGGCGCACGCCGCGGAGACGCCTGAGGGCGAAAGGATCGTCGGGATGGGTTACCGGGCCGAGCAAATGGCCGAGAAGCGGCACCCGACGCGGGCCGAGCTGGATACGGTGAGCGCCACCCGGCCAATCACGATCTCCGACGGGTCCGGCCATCATGGTGTCTTCAACACCGCCCTGATGAAGGAATTGAAGCTGGGCGCCGACACCCCCGACCCGGATGGCGGCTTTTTCGACCGCCTCCCAGGAGGGCGCGAGCTCGAAGGCCATGCCGCCGAGACAGCGTGGATGGCGATCCTTGCGACCCGCAAGCCCCTGACAGATGCCCAGACCCGCAAGGGGGTCCAGCGGGCCTCTCAGCTCTGGGTCGAGAACGGGATGACCACGGCGAGCGAACTGGGGCTCGGGTTGAGCGGTGATGACATTCCGATCGTCACGACGATCATCAACGAGAAGCTCCTGCCCATCGACCTTGTCATGTTCGCAAAGGCCTCAGCCTCCGAGCGGATCATCGACTCCGCCTACCAGATCCAGAAGAGCCGCACGAACCCCAACGGAGATACGAGCGCCGACCTCCTGACCGCCCGCCCGGATCTCGACAAGCGCTACATCAACCGGGTTCGTCTGGCAGGCATCAAGTTCTGGATGGACGGCAGCGTCGACACAGCCTTCCTGTCCCGCCCCTTCGCCAAGAACCCGCCGGGCGTCACCGCTGCGGACTACCGCGGCATGCGGGTCGATCCCCAGGATCAACTGGTCGCCGCCCTCGACAGATACTGGAAGACCAACCGCCAGATCGCCGCCCACGCCATCGGTGACGAGGCGATTGAGCAGTTACTGGTCGCCGCCGAGGCGACAGCCCGGGAAAAGGGCCTGGGTGATGACCGGCCGATCGTCCAGCATGCGCAGTTCCTGCGCCCCGACCAACTGAAGCGGGTCAAGGCCCTCAACGGGACGGTCAGCTTCACCGCGGCCGGTATCTACCCCATGGGAGACTACATCCGGGATCTGATCGGTCCGGATCGGCTGGCCTGGGTCGGGCCCGCCAATTCCGCCGAGCGGATGGGGGTCAACTGGACGATCAATACCGACTGGCCCGCCGGGGTGAGCCCCAGTCTCATCTATGCCGCCTGGAACGTCGTCAACCGCCAGACCCGTTCAGGCGATATCCTCGTCGCGGACGAGAGGGTGACCCCCTACGCTGCCATGCGGGCCATCACCATCAATGGCGCCTACCAGTACCGGGAGGAGAAGACGAAGGGCACGCTCGAGGCCGGAAAACTCGCTGACCTCGTGATCCTCAGTGCCAACCCTGTGAAGGTGGCCCCGATGGCCATCAAGGACATCACGGTCATGCAGACCCTCAAGGAGGGCAAGGTCGTCTATACCCGTCCGGCCGCCGGACCCGCGAAGACCGCCCAGCTCCCCACAGCCTTCAGTGGGGATGACGCTCATCCCCATGCCTCGGTTGGGCCTATGCTGACGGAGCAGGACCGTCGGACACTCGCTGCGCTTGTCGAGGCGAACGGCAGGGACTGAGGCATCGGGGTGCCTCGCCATTAACCCTGGGGCGGGGCACTGACCCCGGCGGCCGGGCCCGCCTTTGGGCCGGGTCGATCGAAGTACAGGGCCAGGTAGGCGAAGAGCATGCGCTGGGTTTCCTCGACGATCCGCTCTTCCTGGCGGCCATAGTCCAGCAGCCACATGTCGAGCAGGGAGGCGTGCGCCTCAATGGCGCACTGGGCGACGATCATTGCTGTGTCCGGGTCCAGCCCTGCAATCTCGGAAAGGGCTTCGGATATGATCCGGGCGTTTGACTGCCTGAAGCGCCGCAGGAGGCCCGCCAGGCTCGGCGTGGCGCTCATGGCGAGGGACAGTGCGGCCATGCCGGGGTTCTGGCGGCGGATATCCACCAGGTTGCGGAACCCCTCTTCGAGGGCATCCCTCCAGGGTACGCCCCGGTGCATGGCCTCGACGATGTCCCGGGACGTCGCTTCGCGTTCGGCATTGAGCCGCTCGAACATTGCCACCAGGATTTCCTGCTTGTCGCTGAAATAGCGATAGAGGGTGGCGACGTTGATCCCGGCTTCCTCGGCGATTTTCACAGTGGTGAAGGCCTTGAATCCCTCCCGGACCAGAACCTTTTCCGCAGTGACCAGAATGCGCTCGTAGGTCTCCTGGCCCCGGGCCTGCTGGGGAGTCCGACGCGTGCTGTAGGAGGTCCTCCCTGCCGGAAGTGGACGGGGGTTCATCCGTTCGCTCCTGTCCACGTCCCTGACTGAAGCGCTGACAGGGCTTCAGTCACAGAGCACGCCGCGCAACATGGCGTCGGCGAAAAGGCGGGCGCTGACTTCGGGGGCCTCGCCGGGCTGCCACCACACCAGTTCGGAGGCGGCGTTGATCCCTGCGGTCAGGATCTGGGCTGTAATGCTGGTGTCCAGGGGCCGGACCGAACCGTCGGCGATGCCGTCGCAAAGCATGGAGCCCAGGCGGATCGAGATCTGCCGCAGCCGGAACATCAGGTCGGCCCGGATTTCCTCCGGAACCGTTGTCAGGGCGCTGGTCCGCAGCAGGGGGGCGGGCCCCACCTGGAGTTCGAGTACGGCTTGCAGCAGGGAATGGATCACTTCCAACCCGTTTCCACCGCTGGCTTCCGCGGCGTCGATGGCCCGCCAGAGCACGTCGAAGGTGCGCTGGAAGCAGGCGACCACCAGGTCATCCTTGGTGGCGTTGTAGTGGTAGAAGGCACCCTTGGTGACGTTGAGCTTCGACGAGATGCGGTCGACCGAGGCGCCGTGGTAGCCCTCGTCATTGATCAACTGGGTGGCGGCGCGGAGGAAATGCTCGGCCGAGCCCTCGTCGATCTCTTCCCCGACCGGCTGCAGGTCCAGGCGCCGCGGTCCCAGCAACTTGCCATCCCCGGGGATCCCATCCAGCAGGATGGACGTGATCCGCACGGCGATGCGCGGATAGTCCTCGACCCGCCAGGTGTAGATCCAGGCGTTGACGAAGGTCAGGGCGCTGATGAGAAAGTGGGTGCGGCCATTGAGGTCGGACCGGCTGCGGTTGTCCCGGCGGTCCAGGAGCGACCGGATCGTCCGGAACAGTTCGACATAGGCCTTGTTTACGCTCTCGCAGTTCAGGGCCCGGACATCGTTGAAGACGGTCAGGGGCTCGGCGTCGCCCAGTTCGATATGCTGCTGGAGGCCGATGAAAAGGTGAATAAAGGCCTCGACACGCTCCCGTTCGGTGTCGTGTGCCCGGGCCGCCTCGGCCAGGGCCTGGAGCCTGGCGATGCTGCGCTCAAAGGCCGCCACCGCCAGTTCCTCCTTGTTGCGGAAATAGTAGATGACCCCGGTGGGCACGAGGTCCAGGCGCGCGGCGACGTCGCCCAGGGTCATGCCCCGCACCCCATGGCGGTTCATCTCTCGCACCGCCGAGGCGATGATGGCCTCGCGCCGGGCCATGTAGCGCCGGCTGGGGGTCCGTGTCCCGGCGACGGCGGGGGGAGCCTCGACGGCGGGATCTTCGGTGGTCATCGGGTGGCTCCGCGCCAGGTGCCGGATCGGCGTCGGCAAGCTGTTCCGTGGGGATAGAGCGGCTTGTGAGGCCGGTCAATCAGGGCCAATCTCAAGGTCTGGAGGCGCACAGACGCCACGGGGGGAAACCATGCTTCTGCAAGGACTGAGGGTCGTCGAGCTGGCCACCTGGATCGCCGCGCCGGGCTGCGCCGCCATCATGGCCGACTGGGGTGCCGATGTGATCAAGGTGGAGTCCCTGGGAGGAGACGCCACCCGCACCTTCTTCCCGGAGAGCCCCGAGACCCCCGGTAATCCCATCTTCACCATGGAAAACCGGGGCAAGCGCGGCGTGGCTCTCGACATCGCCTCGCCCGAGGGCCGGGAGGCCCTGCTCGCCATACTGAGGGACGCCGACGTCTTCATCACCAATGTGCGACCCGGCGCCCTGAAGCGCGCACGCCTGGACTATGACGCCCTGCACGCTGCCTTCCCCCGGCTGATCTACGCCAGCGTCTCGGGTGTGGGACTGGAGGGGCCGGACGTCGACCTGCCGGCCTTCGACATCACCGTCTTCTGGACCAAGAGTGGGGTCGGCCGCTCGCACATCCCCCCGGACCAGGAGCCCTTCGCCTGCCGGCCGGGTTTTGGCGACCACACCACCGCCCTGGCTACCCTGTCCTCAGTCCTGGCGGCCCTGCATGAGCGCCACGCGACAGGGCGCGGACGGCTTGTGGAGTGCTCCCTCCTGCGCACGGCCTCCTACGCCCTGGGCTGGGACATGGCCACCCAGCTGCGCTTCGGCGAGGCGCCTACCACCCAGCCCCGGAACCTGCGCCCCCATCCGATCTCGGGGATCTACTTCCGCACGCTGGACGACCGCTGGATCACCTTCGTGCTCAAGGGCCCGACCTGCTACCCGACCCTGATGAAGGTGCTGGGCCATCCAGAGATCATCGACGATCCCCGTTACGCCCTGCCGACTCCCGACCTCGAGATCGTCCGCGAGATCCGCGCCCGGGCAGACGCGGCCTTTTCCCTCATGACCCTGGCCGAGGCGGCGGTGATCCTGACCGAGGCGGACCTGGCCTGGGTGCCC
>JBMOEP010000081.1:0-7688 GCA_049314675.1 Phenylobacterium sp. | reverse complement strand
GCCGAAGAGGCAGTCACCGCCGATGAGGTTCAGGGCGCCGGCGATCCACCGGCCCTCTCGCCGCGCCATGATCAGCAGTATCCGGTCGGCCATCCGCTCACTCAGGAGAGAAAAGAAGAGGCGGTTGAGATAGGGCCGGCCCCACTTCCGAGATCCCGTGTCCACGTAGAAGTGGAAAAAGGCGTCCCAGTGTTCCTCGGTCAGGTCCCCACCCGTCAGGCAGACAATCTCCAGCCCCTCAACCGCGTCGCGCCGCTCCCGCCGGATGGTCTTGCGCCGGCCCGACGACAGGTCTGCGAGGAAGTCCTCGAAGGTCACATAGCCGCGGTTCAGCCAGTGGTACTGCTGGCCTTCGCGCAGGGCCATCCCCGCCTCTCCCAGCCAGGTCCACTCGTCGCGGACCGGGAAGTTCACGTGCAGGCCTGAGGCGCCGAACCGCTCACAGACGGTCAGGGCGCCGCCCAAGAGCGCCTTCCGGCCAAGGTCCGGGTCCACGTCCGGCCGCACCAGCAGTCGTGGGCCCGTGGCGGGCGTGAAGGGGGCAGCGGACAGGAGCTTGGGATAATACCGGCCTCCGGCCCGCTCGTAGGCGTCGGCCCAGGCGTGGTCAAAGATGTATTCCCCCTGGCTATGGGTCTTGAGGTAGAGGGGCATGACGGCCGCGACGCGCCCGGCTTCATCCTCGATGGCCAGGTGCTGTGGCCCCCACCCCTGGGATTCTACCGCGCAACCCGCTTCCTCTGCGCAGTCGAGAAAATCGAAGCAGATGAAAGGGTTGAAAGGCTGATCTTCGCGCACGGCACAGGCGTCCCAGTCCGCCCTGCCGATCTCGGCGATGCGGCGGCTGATGCGCACCGCGGGCTTCAGGGTCACGCCCGGAAACCCTCGAAGATGATGTTGTCGCAATGGGGCCGCGCCGCCTCGGCCTGTCCGGGGGTGCGCGCCGTCCAGGCGACAATGGGCATTCCCGCCTTTCGATGCGCCGCGACCCCAGGAAGGCCGACCGTGTCCAGGCTCATGGCCAGGAAATGCGGCCGGGCGATGGAGACGTGTTCCAGCCGTGCGAAGGCCTTGCGCTGCTCGGGCGAGATGTGGGTGGACTCGTCGTTCCAGCGATAACTGTCCAAGCCGCGCAGTACCCCCGGGAACCGGTCCGCAAACCAGGCGTGGCTATAGGGATTGAAGCCGATCACGCAGGTAGGCCCGGCATGGTCGATGAGAATCTCGTGGACCCTCTGCTCAAGCGGGCCGACCTCACCGAAAGGGGTCTTGAGCTCCACGTGCACCAGGGCCCGATGACCGATTAGCGCCATGGCCTCCAGCAGGGTCGGTATGGTCTCGTCCGTGCCCTTGAGGGACATCTGCCCCAGATCCGCTGCGGTATGGTCGCGCACGCGGCCCTCTAGTCCGGTCATCCGCCTGAGGGTGTTGTCATGGAAGACGACCGCCTCGCCATCCGCCGTGAGGTGGACATCAAGCTCAATGCCATAGCCCGCCTGGCAGGCGGCGTGGAAGGCGGCGAGGGAATTCTCCGGAGCGCCCTCCGGGCTCCAGAGCCCACGATGGGCGATGGCAGGCTGGAACAGGAGGTCCCAGGCCTCTCCGAACTGCGCCTTCATCTGACCTCCACCACCGCGTCGACCTCGACCGCGAAGTTCAATGGCAGGCGATAGACGCCTACCGCCGACCGAGCGTGACGCCCAGCGTCCCCGAAGGCCAGGACCATCAGGTCCGAAGCGCCGTTCACGACCTTGGGGATGTCGAAAAAGGCGGGCCCGGCCTGGACGAAGCCCCCCAGCTTTACCACCCGTGTCACCCGGTCGAGGTCACCGTCGCAGGCGGCCTTCATCTGGGCGAGCAGGTTGATCCCGCAGAGCCGAGCAGCGCCCTGGGCGGTTTCCAGGTCGACGTCGGTGCCAACCACGCCCTTCACCCCACCAGAAGCGTCGAGGGAGACCTGGCCCGAGATGTGCACCAGGGAGCCGATCCGGACGAAGGGCACATAGTTAGCGACGGGCGCGACGGGGACCGGAAGGATGACACCGGCGGCGGCAAGGCGGGATTCAACTTCAGACATGGTTCGAGACTATCCCCTGGGAAGGTCGCCGGACAGGGCCGACCTGATCAATTCAGCTCTGTGGCGGCGTCTTCCCACCCCTCAGGACCTTCCTGGCCTCATCGGACAGGGCGGCGTCATCGGGGCAGACATCCCCCAGTCGCCGGGCTGTGGTTGTGGCGGTCCCGGCCAGGGGAATCCCTGCGATCTTCGTCGACAGGGAGAGCTTCAGCCGGAAGGTCTCCGGCGCGTAACCCCCGCTCGCAGTGACGTCCGCGACCTGGCCTTCCTTGGTGGTGCAACTGCCCTTCAGGAGGATCTTGCCCTCCCCGACATTCCGGGAGGGGTAGGTGCAGGCGTAGTGCCGGTTGGACGGCGAGGTCATGAACTTGTTGATCTCGGAGGCCACCAGGCACCGTCGCTCGACCTTCTTCTGGGTGATCACCACGTTGAAGACATTCGTCAGTTCCCAGTAGCCCGGACGGGGCCGACCCACGCTGTCCCCCCAGGCCGGGGCCGCCGCCAGGACGAGGGCTGGGAAGACGGCGGCGAGCGCCATGCGCTTCAGTTTCATCGCCTCTGTCCTCTTCTGCGCCCTGGGATGCAGGCCCGGTGGCTGGCCTTGCCGGTTCACGGGCTGTAAACCACGGCCAGACATGGGGTGTCGATTGCCTGATTCCGACCCGACCGCGCCAGATGGCTCACCCTCCGCCGGAGGCCTTGAACTGACCGTCGTCGTACCGACGTTCAACGAGAGGGCCAATGTGCGCAAGCTCATCAGCCTCGTCGAGGCGGCCCTTGGCGATATCCGCTGGCAGGTCATCTTCGTGGATGACAACTCGCCCGACGGGACGGCAGCCGAGGTCAAGGCCGTCGCCGCGTTGGATACCCGGGTCCAGTGCCTGCACCGGGTCGGACGTCGTGGCCTCGCCGGCGCAGTGATCGAAGGGGTCATGGCCAGCGCCGCACCTTTCGTCGCGGTCATGGACGGCGACCTCCAGCACGATGAAAGCCGCCTGCCGGACATGCTCCGGGCGCTGCGCGACGGCGGCGCAGACCTGGCGGTTGGCAGTCGATACTGCGGCGAAGCCGGAGCCGACGCGTCGGCGCTTGGCGCTCGCCGGGAGGCCGGCAGTCGCCTGGCCAACTGGCTTGGCAGCAAGGTGCTCAAGGCCGACCTGACCGACCCGATGAGCGGCTTCTTCATGGTCCGGCGCTCGGCAGTTGAGGCTGTCGCCCCCCGACTTTCGACCTCCGGCTTCAAGGTCCTGTTCGACATCGTGGCCTCGCAGGAGACGCCGCTGAAGATTGTCGAGCTGCCCTACACCTTCCGGGCCCGGGAGGCCGGGGACTCCAAGCTCGATAACGGTGTGGTGGTCCAGTACCTGGGGCTCCTGGTCGCCAAGCTCAGCCGGGACGTCATTTCACCCCGCTTCCTGATGTTCGCCATGGTCGGCGCCAGCGGTGTGGTTGTGCATCTGCTTATCCTCCGGAGCCTGTTGCCCCTGGGCTTTTCCTGGGCCCAGACCCTGGCCGCCCTTGGCGCCATGACCTCCAACTACCTGATCAACAACGCCGTCACTTATCGGGATCGCCGGCTGACGGGCCTGAAGCTCATCACCGGCTACATCAAGTTCTGCGTGCTCTGCAGCGTGCCCCTGGCGGCCAACGTCGCCGTCGCCACGGTCGTCTTCGAGCGCGGGCCCGCCTGGTGGGTAGCGGGCCTGGCCGGCGCCGTCGTCGCCGCCGCCTGGAACTATGTGACCACCTCGCGGGCGGTCTGGTGAAGCTGGAGGCCAGCCGCGGCCTTTGGCTGCTGGTCCTTGGGCTCACAGTCTTGCGGCTGTGGGCCGCGGCGACGATCCCCCTGACTGAGGACGAGGCCTACTACCGGCTTTGGTCCCAGCACCTTCACCTCGGCTATTACGACCACCCGCCGATGATCGCCTGGTGGATCTGGCTGGGGACGACCCTAGCCGGGGACACGCCCCTGGGCGTGCGTCTCCTGCCCGTCCTGGGCGCCGCGATCACCACCTTGCTGACGGCGGACCTCGCCCGGCGGCTTGGCGCCAGCGCCCGAACCGCCCTGGTCGCAGCCCTGGCCTACAACGCCATGCTGACCATTGGCGCCGGCGGCCTCCTCGCCACACCGGACGCCCCTGCCATCCTGTTCTGGGCGGCGACCCTGTCGGTGCTGGGCCGGATCGGGGCAGGAGGAAGCCCGCGCCTGTGGCTGCTGGCCGGATTGATGGCGGGCCTGGCCTGTATCTCCAAGTACTCGGCCCTCTTCCTGGCGCCAGGCATCTTCCTGTGGCTGGTCAGCTCTCCAGAGGGACGCAGGCGCCTGCTGACGCCCTGGCCCTGGACAGCCGTGGCCGTCGCCGGCGCGGTCTTCGCCACCAACCTGGCATGGAACGCAACGAACCATTGGCTGACCTTCGAGAAGCAGTTCGGGCGGGTGGAGCCCTCGCAGTTCCGGCCTGGATACCTTGGCGAACTCCTCTCGACGCAGTTCCTGCTGCTCAATCCATTCATCGCGGTTCTGGCAGGTGCCGGGATCTGGGCGGCTATCCGGCGTCGCGGGCAGGCTGGCGGGATGGACCTTTCCCTGCCCCTGCTGGCCGCCCTGCCCTTCGGCCTCTACCTGGCCCTCCACGCCCTGCACGACCGCGTACAGGCCCACTGGCCCGCCAGGATCTTCGCCGCCTTCGCCCTGGCCGCCGCCGCCGCGGCCGAGGCGCGACCGAAGGGTTGGCGGCCCCGCACCCTGGCCGCAGGGCTTGTCTTCGGTGCCGTCGCCCTGGCGGGAGCCCTGGCCTGGGTCGGGCTGCAGGGACCGCCCCTCAATTCACGGACAGACCCTCTTCTGCCCATCCGCGGCTGGCCGGAATTCGCCGGTCAGGTGGAGGCTGCCCGGGTCAAGGCCGGCGCAGAGTGGGTCGGCGTCGCCCATTACGGCGCCCTGTCCCAGTTGGCGGCTACGGGACGGATCCAGGCGCCCCTGGTTCACCTGATCGAGCGAGAACGCTGGCCCGACGCCGCACCCGCGCCCGTCGAGCGCCCGGGCCTGGTCCTGGACAAGAGCCGTCGTCTGTCCCTAGCCGACCTGCAGGCCTGCTTTCGGACGGTGACCCCCGCCGGCGAACTCGTCCGCGGCCACCCGACCAGCCGGGTCGATCGATATCCCCTCTTCCGGGTCGAGGGGCCGGTTCCCGACCTGCTCGCCCGGGGCTGCCCGGATGAGCTGGGCAAGAACCGGCGCCGCTGAGCCCTACCGGCCGGTGAAGTCGGCGGGACGCTTTTCGAGGAAGGAGACCATGCCCTCGCGGAAGTCGCGGGTGCGGATCAGCTGCAGGAACTGCAGGTAGACGTGGTGCACGTGGTCATTGAAGGTCTCGTTCAAGCCCATGCGCATCAGCCGCTTGGCTGACTGGACCGCCAGGGGCGCGTTGCCGGCGATCTCGAGGGCCATGGCCCGGGCGGCGGTATAGATCTCCTCGTCCGGGACCACGGCGTTGGTCAGGCCCAGCTCGAGGGACTCCTCGGCCGAGAGGGTTCTGCCGGTGAAGATCAGTTCGGCGGCGCGGGCCCAGCCCAGGAGGCGAGGCAGGATCCAGGTACCGCCGGACTCCGGGACAACGCCCCGCCGCACGAAGGCCGCAGCCATCTTGGCGCTACGGGCCATGATGCGGATATCGCAGCCCATGGCCGTGTCCATGCCATAGCCTGCCGCGGAACCATTCAGGGCGCAGATGGTGGGCTTGTCCATGGCGAACAGCACTGTGGGCGGGGTGTTCCGCAGGTCGAGATTGACCGAGACGTTCTGGCTGGAGGGGTCCGAGCCTATGCCCGTCCCGGTGGTGGCGCCGACCAGGTCGAGCCCGGCACAGAAGGCCTTGCCGGTCCCGGTCAGCACGACCACCCGGACTTCGGGGTCCTCATTGGCCTGGACCAGCAGGGCGGTCAGCTGGTGGAGCATGGGCCCCGAAATGGTGTTCAGCCGCTCCGGCCGGTTCAGGGTGAGGGTCGCAATGCCCTCGGAGACCTCGTAGAGGACCTCGTCGGTCCGGTCCTGGGTGTCGCTCATCGGTTTCCTCCGTCGTCTTGTTATCTGTCACCTAAGGGCGCCGGCAGGGCGCGGGCAACCGCCTCAGCGGCGCCCTACCGAAACATAGGTCGGCTGGTCGATGGCGATCTGGTCCTCGATCCCGGCCTTGAGGGCGGCGAGCAGCCCCGGGGTGGCCACATCCATCTCGCCCCGGCGCAGGCGTTCGCAAAGCTCGGCATTCAGGGTCCCAAGGTCCGCCTCCATCCCCAGAAGGGCGGACAGGCGCGACCTGGCGGCGACCTCGGCGGCGGGCCCCTGGATCAGCTCGCGCTTCACGGCGTTGAGGGCGTTGACCGCTACCCGGGACAGGAAGGCATCCCGGGGATTGAGCTGGGGACGGATCGACTCCACCCAGCCCGCCACCGCCTCGATGAGTTCGTCCGCCCGGGGATGCTCGATCACAGGCCCGCCTCCAGAAGGTTCACAAGGTCGATCTCGGTCTCGGAGACCCGACGTCCGATCATCGGTCGCTCCACCGAGTTGGTCGCTCCCGTCGCATAGCTGGAATACATCATCAGGCACATGATCCCCCACTTGAGGGAGCCCAAGGCCTGCCAGAAGAGGACCCGGGACAGGGGGATTTCCGCACCCCCCGCCTCCATGTAGCCCTCCAACAGGTCCTCGTAATCCCCGAACCCGCCCACCGGCCGGTCGGCCCGGCCGAAACGCCAGGAGTTGACGCAGAGCCAGCCCAGGTCCTCGGCGGGGTCGCCCACGTGGGCGAGTTCCCAGTCGAGGACCGCAACCACCCCCCGATCGGGATCGAACATCAGGTTCCCGTTCCGGAAGTCTCCGTGCAGCACGACATTCGGCATGGGCGGGGGCAGGTTCCGCCGCAGGTGCTGCAGGGCCAGTTCCAGGATCGGCCGCTCGGCACCGGAGGTCCGGTAGATGGCCTCATAGCGGTCCAGCTCGCCCTGGGCGTCGGCGGTCGTCAGGATTGCTGCGCCGATGGGAAGGGTGTGGATCCGGGCGACGATCTGGCCGCACTGGCGGGCGAGGTGCGGCCGCACGACGTCGAACCGCGGATCGGAGACGATCTTGCGCCCGAGGGTCTCACCCGCCACGAAGCCAGTGATGTGTCCCTCGCCCAGTCCATCCTCCGGCTCGCACAGGCGCACCAGGGGCGCGACCGGGGCGCCGGCATGCCCTGCGGCCTGGATGAGCGCCGCCTCCGCGGCCATGGACGCCGACCGGGAGGTCTCCGGGTCCAGCGGCACCGCCCTTCGGCGAAGGATCAGCGGACGCGGCTCACCTGCGCCCAACAGGTTGAAGGCCCAGGTCTCCATGCTGGCCCCGCCGGTCAGGCGTTGGGCCTTCTCGACGCCGGTTCCACCGAGTTTCGGCGCCAGGGCGGCGAGGGCTGCGGGAATATCGACTTCCATGACGTAGGGGCGCCTCGGGAGAGTTGGGGGCTTGACGATCTGCCCGCGCAAGGATGGGCTTGTAAATCGTCAACATCAATGGACGCGGCGCAAGACCGGCTGACCGAAGGGAAACGTCATGGACTTCAATCTGCCCCCC
>JBMOEP010000080.1:0-7688 GCA_049314675.1 Phenylobacterium sp. | reverse complement strand
CATAGTCCCTGCCGATGGCTGCAGAGACATGCCTCTCTCCAGCCAAGGAGTTGTTCGTCGGGTCGATGCCGATCCATCGGGGGGAGGGAAGGAACACCTCGACCCAAGCGTGGGAGGCCTCAGGATCCGAACGGTCCCCTCCCTCGCGATCGGTAAACAGATAGCCTGAGACATACCGTGCGGGCACGCCCCATCTGCGGCATATGGTGATCATGATGTGGGCGAAGTCCTGGCAGACACCCCTGCGGGCGGACAGGGCCAGGTCGATCGGACTTTCCGCATCCGTGACGCCGGGTTCATAGTCGAAGGCCTCGTAGATGACTTCGGACAGGCGTCGTATGGCGGTGAGTGGGTCATGCTCCCTCAGCCTGTCGAGTCCACGTTCGGCGACAAAGTTCCTCAGGGCGTCGGTTTCGATGCAGAACCCCTGGAGCCTCAGGAAATCGAAATTGTCTCTCAGGACACTGTCACTCTTCAGGCGGTCCCATTCGCCTGGATCCAGAGCCTCGGGCAGGGGGTCCGGCGCGGCGGTCTCGATCACGGACCGCGCGGTAATGGTCAGCTGATCATGAGGGTGCGGGACGTCGAAATGGTAGACGGCGTTACCGTAGGGGTCAGCGTAGGAGAAGACCTGTGCGGCCGGATCCAGCTCGAGATCAAAGCTGGTCAAGCGCTGTTGGGGCGTCTTTCGGGGCTGCATCCAGACTTCCATCAGGCTCTCCCGGACGGGGGCCGCATAGTGGTAGCGGGTGACGTGTCTGACTTCGAGCAGCATGGGATTTCCTAGGCGGGAAGCCGCATTTCAAGGGAATAGGCGACGAAGGTATCGTAGATCCCTGCATGAAGCCGGGCGCATTCCTCCAGTACGGTCGCCACCAGATTGTCGGACTCTTCTCCCCCCAGGGCCTCCGGGTCTGCATAGAGGAGCCGGGCCTTCAGCCTTCCTGCAAGGCGCTCGGGTCCCGCCCCGCCTCCGAGGTCGACATTTCGTCCGACGCTGGACAGGTGTTCCTCGATCCGGGCAGTCGAGAATCGAAGGGACCTCGGAAAGTCCTCGTCGAACATCAGGAACTGGCGGATCAGGCTCGGCTGGATGTCGGCCGTGTGTTTGCGCAGGTAGGGTTCCAGGGCGCAGCTCATGCGAAGCAGGGCTGTCATGGCGGCATGCTCGGTGACTGGGCGTCCCAGGCTTCGCCCAAAGCCGGCCTGCAGGAGTTTGCCGATCAACTGGGCGCGCTCGATGAACACGCCGAGCTGCAGGAAGCCCCAGCCTTCGCCATGGCTCATGGTGGCGTCCGCCGCGCCCTTGAACAGGTGCAGGTCGGCGATGATGTCGTGCAGGAACTGGGAGGGGGCGTCGGAGAAGTCGCGTGCGGCAGCTTCGCCTGTCACCCTCAGGTAGATCAGGTTCAGCCGCTCCCAGGTCTCCGTGGTCAATTGATCGCGGACCTGGCGGGCGTTTTCCCGGGCCCTGGCGAGGGCCGCCGTGACAGAGTCGCCGTTCTCGCTGTCCATGGTGATCGCCAGGGCGGCGTCCCAGGGCGAAAGCGGCGCGTCGTTGTGCCCGTCCGTGATGGCCGAGATCACCATGTCCGCGACCTGTCCCGAGCTCTCGGTCCTGTCGAGGGTGGCGTTGAGGAGAACGTCAGCGAGGCGGCACATATGCTCGGCGCGCTCTACATACCGCCCGATCCAGTAGAGACTGTCAGCCACCCGGGCCAGCATCATGGCCGGGGCTCCTGACCGTCGCCCTCGCCAAGAACCCAGGTGTCCTTGGAGCCTCCGCCCTGGCTGGAGTTCACCACAAGGGAGCCCTTACGCAGGGCGACTCGGGTGAGGGCGCCAGGGGTCACCCGAATCTTGTCAGCCGACAGGATGAAGGGGCGCAGGTCGACGTGCCGCGGGTCGATGGTGCCGTCGATGAGACAGGGGGCCGTCGACAACTGGATGGTGGGCTGGGCGATGTAATTGTCCGGGTTCGCCCTCAGGGCTTCGGCGAAGACCTCCCGCTCCGCCTGAGTGGCGTGGGGGCCGACCAGCATTCCATAGCCGCCAGAAGCGCCCACGGCCTTGACCACCAGGCTGTCGAGATTGGCCAGCACATGGGAAAGCTGCGACGGTTCGCGGCACAGATAGGTCTCGATATTGGGCAGGATGGCGTCCTGCCCCAGGTAGTAGCTGATGATCTCCGGGACATAGGCGTAAACCGCCTTGTCATCGGCCACGCCTGTCCCCGGAGCGTTACAGATCACGACATTGCCGGCACGGTAGGCGTTGAAGAGACCGGCGACTCCCAGGCTGGAGTCCCTGCGGAATGTGAGGGGGTCGACGAAATCGTCGTCCACGCGTCGGTAGATGACGTCCACCCTGCGAAGGCCGGTGGTGGTGCGCATGTAGACCATGTTGTCGTGGGTCACGAGGTCGCGCCCCTCGACCAGGGGTACGCCCATGAGCCGGGCGAGGTAGGCGTGCTCGAAGTAGGCAGAATTGTAGACACCCGGTGTCAGGACGACGACCTGGGGGTTGGGGCGCCAGTCGGCGGCCATGCTCCGAAGGGTGGAAAGCAGGAGGTCCGGGTATTCCTCGATCCGGCGGACACCGGCCTTCCGGAACGAGCCCGGGAAGGTGCGCTTGGCGGCCTCCCGGTTCGCGAGCATGTAGGAAACGCCCGAAGGCACACGCAGGTTGTCCTCGAGAACGGCGAACCCGCCATCCGGCTTGCGGATGAGATCGCTGCCGCAGACGTTGGCGTAGGCTTGGTGCGGCACGAAGAGGTTCTGCATTTCCCGCCGGTAGGAGGGTGCCCCCAGGACGAGTTCCCGCGGGACGACACCGTCCATCAGGATCTTCTGGTCGCTGTAGATATCGGCAAGGAACATGTTCAGCGCCTTAAGGCGCTGGGTCAGCCCCGCCTCGATCGTCGCCCATTCTGTCGCCGGTATGATCCGGGGCAGGAGATCGGTGGGAATGATCCGCTCGGTCGAGCTTTCGGCCCCATACACGGTGAAAGTGATGCCCTGCAGGAGGAAGAAGCGCTCGAGCAGGCGCTGGCGCTCAGCGAGGTCTTCGTCTGCGAGCGAGGCGACGCGCCGGGCGAGGGCCGCATAGTGAGGCCTCACCTCTCCCGTCGGATCCATCATCTCGTCATAAGGTTTCACCGCCGCGGCGTGTGCGCCGGACAAATGAGCAGGATCGGACAAAGCGTATCTCACCCGGGGCTCCCTTCCGTTCGGATACGGCAAGGGAGAAGCCTAGACATTGAGAGACCTGCATAGAGTGGCAAGCCGGGTTTGGCGACTACCACCCCCGCCTCTGCCCTGTTTTCGGGCACCTGCCAGAAAATTAAGCGCTGTCGCCGCCTCGCCTCGGCGGATGACAGAGGGTGATCCGGCAGGCTATCTCAGCCGTATTGAGGGGGCGCGCGCTTGACCTGGACGCGACGGTTTCAGAGGCGGATCCTTGCGGCGGGTCTTTTCGGGCTCAGCCTCATGAGCGCGGAGCTCGCCATGGCGGCGACCCCTCTGATGCGCGCGCGTCTGCGGGGTGATCTGCCGGCGGACCTCCGGACAAGGATCGAGGCCGCGATCGGGACCACGGAACGTCCTGTTCGCAGCCGTTTCGACGCCCGGCAGAGGGCCAATACCGCTTCTGGCGAGGTCGCCGCAGCCCTGCGTTCGGAGGGCTATTACGAATTCAGCGTCCAGCCAGGCATCTCTGATGACGCCGTGGCGGAGCCCTTTGTTGATGTCTCCATCGGGCCCCGATTCCAGGTCGCCGAACCCCGGATCGAATGGGTCGAGCCCGCGCCGCCGGAGGCGCTGCAGGCTCTCGGAGTCCGTCGGCTGGGGCTCGAACCCGGTCAGCCGGCCCGGGCAATCGACGTGGTTTCCGCCGAGGCGAGGGTCTTGTCGGCAATTCAGAAGGAAGGTTACGCGGACGCCTTCATCGGCCCGAGGGAAGTCATCGTCGACCACGCTGACCGGACCCTGAGGCCGACCTATCGGATCAGTGCCGGCACCATTGTGCGGCTGGGTGTCATTCGCCTGGAAACCGAGGGGCGGACCCGGGGCGAATGGCTGGCCTCCCTGTCGCCCTGGGAGAGCGGCATCCTCTATGTTCCAGAGACCCTGTCGGACCTCGAAAAGCGGCTTGTCGAGACCGGCGTCTATGACCAGGTCTCAGTGTCCTTGGCGTCTCCTGAAACTGCGGGTGAAGACGGGGCCAGGAACGTTATCGTGACCCTTGTCGACAGGCGGCCCCAACGACTGGAGGCGGGCGCAAGTTACGCCAGCAGCGAGGGCCTCGGGGCCGACATGCGGTGGAGCCATTTCAACCGATTCGGTTTCGCGGATACGAGCGCCATCTTCGCCCGGGCTTCCACCGTCGACAGCCGTCTGGGCGCAGAGATCTCCCTGCCGCACTGGCGTCGCTTTCGCCAGTCGCTCAACGGCTATGCGGCGGTCTACAACCGTGAAACCTCGGCTTATGACGAAGCCGGCCTGGAAGTCCGAGCGGACGTCGAGCGGCGGAGGTCTGACGTGTCCTACGTGACCGTGGGCGCCGCGCTGGAGTACAGCCAGACGCGGGAGCGGGATCCCGCCTATGTTTCGATCCGCACCCGGGAGCAGGTGATCGCATCGCTTCTGGGCGCGGTGGCCTTCGACCAAACGGACGATATCCTCGACCCCAGGTCGGGCTGGCGGGTGGACGCAAGAGCTGAGCCGACCGCCATCGCGGGCAGCGTCAGCCTCAGCTATGTCAAGGCAACCGTGCAGGGCTCCGCCTACCTGCCGCTGGGGGCCGACCGACACACCATCCTTGCCGGACGGGCAAAGGTCGGATCAATCCTGGGTGGAACCCCGTCCGGAGTCCCCGCCTCCCGAAGGTACTACGCGGGCGGCGGTGGCTCGGTGAGGGGGTACGTCTACCAGGGTATAGGTCCTCATTTCGAGGACAACACCCCTGCGGGCGGCCTCTCGCTGATGGAGGTTTCAGGCGAGATCCGCCATGACCTGACCTCCCAGTGGGGCATCGTGGCCTTCGTGGATGCTGGCGCGGTTGGCACATCCCAGACCCCCGACTTCACGGACCTCAGCGTGGCCGCCGGGCTCGGCGTCCGCTACAACCTCGGCTTCGGACCCATCCGCTTTGACCTCGCGGTCCCGCTGAACCCGAGGGAAGACGACCCGAGCTACCAGATCTATGTCAGCATCGGTCAGAGCTTTTGACCGGCGAGTCTGACATCCCACCTCCCGGGAGGCAGGCTGGAAAGCGGCGTCTCAGGCCTTGGCTGACCGCCCTGGGCCTGCTCGTGTTCGCCCTGGCAGGCCTTGCTCTATCCACACCCTTCTTCCTTCGTACCCCTGCGGCCCTTTCCCTGATCGAGTCCGTCGCAGATGGCCTCCCGGCGGGCCCTGTTGGACACCTTGAGGTCAGCGGCCTGGCCGGCGACCCCCTCGGCCGCCTCACCCTTGACCGGCTCGCCATCCGGGATGCCAAAGGGATCTGGCTGGAGGCTCGATCCCTTGACGTGACGTGGGAGCCCACCCGCCTTTTGGCGCGGGAGGTGCGGGTGGTATCTGGGTCCGCTGACCGCGTGCACGTCCTTAGGCGGCCGGTCCTCAGGCCTCCCCAGCCGCACAAGCCCCTGCCGGTGACGGTTACGGTCACGAGGCTGTCCGCTGTCATCGAGAGCGATCCGGCCTTCAGCACCCGCCGAGGCTTGTTCAGCGTGAAGGGAGGGTTTCAGGCGCGGCGGGCCGATGGGGGATACTCCGCAGGACTGAAAGCTGTGAGCCTGCTTCGTGCCGGGGACCACCTGGACGTTGTTCTGGACATCGGTAAGGACCGCCCTCTCAAGCTTCGCGCCGATGCGCTGGAGGCCAACGGCGGCGCACTCGCCGGGGTACTGGGCCTGCTGGCGGACAAGCCCTTCCGGATGACCCTGGATGCAGATGGCCGAATGGATCAGGGGCGCGTGCGGGCTGACCTTCGCTCAGGGGACAGCCAGCCCGTCGCCCTGAGCGGAGCCTGGAGCCCGAGGTCTGGAACCCTTTCAGGCCAGATTGACCTGTCTGCCTCGAGCCTCACGCGACCGGTTGCGGAGCGAATTGGCACCCGCTTGAAGTTGGAGGGCCGCGCCGAGGGCGTCGCGGAGGACCGCGGAGCTTACGTCACGACCCTGACCCTGGCGACGGATGCGGTCTCAGCGCTGATCCGCGGCCCCCTCGACTTCGAGCAAAGACGGGTTGGGGGGAAGGGTCTTGATGTCCAGGTCACGACCCCCTCGCTCGGCCGTATCCTCGCCGCCGGCGTGGATGCAGGGCGGGCGCGTATCTCTGGCCGGCTGCTTGGTGACCTGGAGACCTGGGGCTTCACCGGGGAGGGCCGGGTCGAGCAGACCGGGCTTGGAGGCTATCGGCTCGGATCGGTCTCAGGCCCGATCGCGCTGGAGTCCCGTAAGGGACGGATTGGGCTGAACGCCCGAGTCCAGGGCGGCGGTGGGCGCGGGGAGGGACTTGTCTTCGCCCTGCTCGGCGCTTCGCCATCCCTGAACCTAAAAGTCGCCAGGCAGGATGACGGCGAGATCCTGATCGAGGACATAAAGGCTGCTGGGGCAGGCTTCCGCGCCTCGGGGTCGGGCAGGCGAAACCTCCTCGGCGGGCTCACCTTTGCGGGCGATGCCTCGGTCAGTCGACTTGACGCCGGCCTGCCGGGGGCTTCCGGGGGATTGACCGCCCGGTGGGATGCGCGCCTGCCGAAGGCTCAATCGCCGTGGGAAGTCACGTTAAGCGCCCGCGGTGACAAGCTGGCGACCGGTCTCAAGGAACTGGACCGACTGTTGGGTGGGGCCCCAAACCTCGATGCGCGTTTCTTCCTTCGTAACCGAAGCCTGAGGTTTGAGCGTCTCGACCTGCGTGGGGCGGCGCTCCAGGTGCGGGCTCCTGGCGCTGCGCTGGAGGGGGATGCGATCACGGGGCGGCTGGAATGGTCCGCGTCGGGCCCCTTTGGTGCCGGTCCGGTTGAGGTCTCCGGTAAGGCTTCCGGGACGGGACGTCTGGGGGGCAGCATCAGCGCTCCGAACGTGACGATGAACGCAGCCTTTGATGCCATTCAACTGCCTGGATTGTCCCTGACCGGGGCTCAACTTGACCTGGACTGGTCTCGCTCCGGAGGGTCTGCACAGGTCAGGGCGGCGAGCCCGTTTGGTCCGGCTTCGGCGCGCACCCGGTTTGCCTTCCCGGAAGGCGGTGTCCGGCTCAGCGACATGCAGGTGGATGCCGGAGGCTTGCGCGCCGGTGGTCAGGCGACGCTGGTCGCTGGCGGGGCCTCGGCGGCGGATCTCACTGTCGAACTCAAGCCCGGTGCCTTTCTTGCCGAGGGACTTGTCACGGGAAAGGTGCGGCTGGAGGATCGAAGGGGTTCAGGGCCCTGGGTCGACGCAGACCTTGTGGCTCGCAACGCCCTTCTTCCCGGCGCAGGGATATCCATTGTTGCCGGGCGTCTGTCTGCCCAGGGCCCCCTGTCACGCCTACCTTTCGAACTGACCGCTCGCGGCCAGACAAGTACCGGGGACTGGGCGCTTGAGGGTCGGGGCCTCGCCGCCCAGCAGGGCGAGGGGTTCCGGATCGACTTCGATGGTGCCGGCGAGGCTGGTGGCCGCCGTGCGCGAACCACTGAGACGGCAG
>JBMOEP010000079.1:0-7710 GCA_049314675.1 Phenylobacterium sp. | reverse complement strand
CACATTTCCACCGGTCCGAAGACATCCAGCAGCTCGAATCCCGGATAGAGCACGACCCCCACAACCTTGCGGGCCTTCTGCTGGGCGGGCGACGGCGCAGGCGCGACCCCGGGCTCGAGGAGTGTGTCTCCGGCGGCGACGGCCCGTTCGTCTGCCTCCGGGTGGCCATTGGCCTCCCCTGGGACATCGGCAGCGGCACCGGCCATGTCGGGCTTGGACGTCAGGGAGGGCATGGCCGTGACGGCGTCGGTGAGGAAGGGACGGCTCTTCATTGGGAATTCTCCTGACCCTGAGGGTACGACGGCGACTCCGGCCGGGACCTCGGGGCGATGAAACCTGGACGCCCGGGTCAAGTCACCCCACCCCCACCTTCCGCCCCGCCCGGAACCGCACCGGCATCGTCCGCGGCCCCGAGATAAAATTGCTCGCCAGCCATTCCGGCGGGGCCGAGCGCTCCACGTCTTCCAGGCGGGACAGCACCTCCACCAGCATGGCGTCGATCTCGATCCGGGCGATGTGCTGGCCCAGGCACACGTGGGGGCCGTTGCCGAAGGCGATGTGGTCGGGCGCTGCCCGGGCCAGGTCCAGCTGGTCGGCGCGGTCGAACTGGGCGGGGTCGCGGTTGGCCGACCCGAAATACATCACCACCTTGTCGCCCTGGCGGATCGTCTTGCCGCCCAGCTGGGCGTCCTTGCGGGCGGTGCGGCGCATGTAGATCACCGGTGTGGTCCAGCGCAGCAGCTCCTCCCGGGCGGCGGGCAGGCGCGCCGGCAGGTCGGCCTTCAGCCAGGCCATCTGGTCGGGATGGTCCAGCATGGCGTCCAGGCCGCTGGCCAGCAGGTTGCGCGTCGTGTCGCCGCCGGCGTCGATCAGCAGCAGGAAGAAGAGCAGGAACTCCATGTCCTCCAGCCGCCGGCCGTCCACCTCGCAGGCCAGCAGGCGCGAGGCCAGGTCGTCGCCGGGCCGGGCGCGCTTCTCGGCGATCAGCTTCGAGCCGTACTCGAACATCTTCATCACGGCCTGGCCGCCGGCGCCCGGGGCCTGGGCCTCGGGGGCGGTGTGGATCACCTCGGTCAGCTTGTAGAGCTCGCGCCCGTCCTCCAGGGGCAGGCCCAACAGCTCGGCGATGACGAAGGACGGCATTTCGCCGGCCACCTCGGCCACGAAGTCGCACTCGCCCTTCTCGATCACCGCATCCACGATCTGGCGGGCCAGGGCCTGGATCCGCGCCTCGCGCAGCTTGGCCGTGGGCAGGGTGAACTCCGAGCGGATCAGCTTGCGAAAGCCCGTGTGCTCCGGCGGGTCCATCATCAGCATCATCTTGTAGGGCCCGAAGGCCGCCGCCTCCTCCGCCGCGTCGGGGATCAGGATGGTGGGCTCGGAGGAGTAGGTCTCAAAGCCCCGGTCCACCTCGCGCACGTCGGCGTATCGGGTCACCGCCCAGAAGCCCCGGCCGCCGGGTTCCTCGTGCCAGTGGACGGGGTCATTGGCCCGCAGCCAGTCGTACTGGGCGACGGGGTGGCCGGCGGCGAAGCTGGCGGGGGTCAGGAGGTCGATTTTCATGGCGGTGTCAGTCCTTCCACCAGGGATACTGCGGCGGCATGTCGGTGGAGACCTTGCCGGTGAAATCGGGGGCGCGCTTCTCCAGGAAGGCCGCAACGCCCTCGCGCACGTCGGGGCCGGCACCCAGGGTCATGGCCATGGCGCCGTCCACCTTCAGGGCGCCCCAGGGGTCGGGCTCGCCGCTGAAGCGCCAGAGCATCTGGCGGGTCAGGGCGACGGAGACCGGGGCGGTGTTCCCGGCGATCTCCAGGGCGATTTCGCGAGCGCGGTCCATCAGGGCCTCGGGTTCCACCACCTCGGCGACTAGGCCTCCGGCCATCGCCGCCTCTGCGGGGATCAGGGCGCCGGAGAGGCACCAGCGCAGGGCGGTGGGCAGGCCCACCAGCCGGGGCAGGAACCAGGCGCTGCCGGCCTCGGGCACAAGGCCCCGCCGGGCGAAGACGAAGCCCACCCGGGCGCCCCTGGCCGCGATGCGGATGTCCATGGGCAGGGTCAGGGTGGCACCCACCCCCACCGCCGCGCCGTTCAGGGCGGCGATGATGGGCTTACGGCAGTTGAAGATGGCGCCGATGAAGCCGCCGCCCGAGCGTCGCCGGGCCGTCGTCCCAGCGTCGCCGAAGGCCACCGAGCCCTCAGCCTGGGAATCAAACGCGCTGGCGCCCGACGAGATGTCCGCTCCGGCGCAGAAGGCCCGGCCGGCGCCGGTGACGATGATCACCCGGACGCTGTCGTCCTCGTCTGCGCGGACAAAGGCGTCCTCGATCTCCAGGCCCATGGTCGCCGTGTAGGCGTTCAGCTTGTCCGGGCGGTTCAGGGTCAGGGTCAGCACCGGGCCGTCCTGTTCCCAGAGCAGGGTCTCGTAGGTCATGCGTCCTCCCCGGGGGCCGTGCCCCTCTGTGTCGCCTGCAATTGATGCGGCCTGACCCCCGGTCAATCAAGGGGGGGTCAGGCAAGGGGAGTCAGGCCTCGCCGAGGGCCTTCAGGATGGCGGCCTGGAAGCGGGGGAGCAGGCGCTCGACGAAGGTCGGGTCCAGGCAGCGGGCGTCGTCGAGGGGGGTGTGGTGGAAGCGGTGGGCGCCGAAGACACCGAAGGCGGCGGGGTAGCCGGCCTTCAGGATCTCGGCCAGCTCGCCCGCCGCGTTAGGGCCGGCGGGGAGGGGGGCTTCGAGCCCGGCCTCGCCCGCGAAGTTTTCCTTCAGGGTTTCAACGAGATGCGCCGATCCCATCAGGACCCGGGCCGGGTCGGGGCGGTCGAGGGGCTCAAGGCCCTTGGGCGTCTGCGCCCAGTCCCGGGCGGCGATGCCGGCACCCAGGTGGACCCACAGGGCCGTGCGCTCCGGTGCGGGCGCCTCCCGGTGCAGGAAGGCCTCGGCACCGAGGTTCTCATACTCATGGCCGCTGGCGCTCACGACGACGATGTTGTGCCGGCTCAGGGTCTTCGCCATCCAGGGCAGGAGGGCCATCCAGAGGGCGATCCCGGGGCCCCGCTCGCCGGCGCAGGTAAACCAGCCCGACCTCGGGGTCGACAGGACCACCGTCCGCCCCGCGCCCCGGTCGATCCGGCCGATCAGGTTGAAGGCCCGGCGCTGTCCGGTCTGGCCGTCGATCACGAGCCGGGCGGTCTGCCCCTCCCGGGCGGCGGCGAGGACCGGGTCGGCGTCTTTGGGTGCCAGGACCAGGGTCGGGACCCCGAAGGGCGGCGCCCCGGCCGGCGCGTTGAGGGCGATGGCCTCGCCGGTCGGGCCGTTGGTGACGAGGATGAGGCCCGCGGCGCCAGTTCGCCGGACGGTCTCCGCAAGGGCCGCGATCTCGGCTTGCCGGACGCTCGACCAGCGGCGGGCGGGCAGGTCGGCCACCAGCAGGGCACCCCTGGGCGCGTCCTCCCCGGCCAGGGCCAGAGGGGCGCGGACCCCCACCGGTCCGGTGACCCTGACGGGAGCCTGGGCCGAACCCTCCAGGGACACATCCCCCACCGTCAGGCGAACGGCAGTGAGGCTGCATGTCGGTGCCTCGAAGGCCTGCCTGCGGGTGCGGTAGCCGAACAGCCGCAGGCGGCTCTCCATCCAGGCGCCGGAGTCCGTATCGCCGGGTCCTCCCGAGGCCTTGTCGCCCATGGCGACCCAGGCCTCGAGGTCGGTGCGGATGGAGATCAGGTCCGGCGCCGCCATTGCGGAGGTCGCCAGGAGGGGGCTTGCCGCCGCCCCGGCGACCACGCCCCGGCGGGTGGGATCGACAGGCCCGGCCGCCACGGCCTCAGCTCTCGAACCAGGATTCGACGGGACCCTTGAGCAGCATGGTCATCTGCTTGCCGCGCCGGTCCACCGTCTTGCCGACGGCCAGGCGGACCCAGCCCTCGGAGACGCAGTACTCCTCGACATTGGTCTTCTCGGCCCCCTTGAAGCGCACGCCCACCCCCCGGGCGAGGACGGCGGCGTCGTGCCAGGGGCTGTCGGGGTCGACGCAGAGGCGGTCGGGGGGCGTGTCGGCGGCGGGGGTGTCGGTCATGCCCTCCTTCTAGCGCGCCTAGCCCGCCGCGCAAATCCAACGAAAGGGGCTTCCCTGACCCGGGGTCTGCCGGTCAAGATAGGTCCTCATCGCCGCAGGACGGCGCCAAGGAACGGGAGACGCAAGATGGGTGAAGCCTGGATCATCGACGCGGCGCGTACGCCGCGGGGAATTGGCAAGGTGGGCAAGGGCGCCCTGGCGGACTTCCATCCGCAGCATCTCGCCGCCACCGTCCTGAAGGGCATCGCCCAGCGCAACGACATCAAGACCGCCGAAGTCGACGACGTGATCTGGGGCACCTCGTCCCAGCGCGGCAAGCAGGGCAACGACCTGGGCCGCATGGCCGCCCTCGACGCCGGCTTCGACGTCCGCGCCAGCGGCATGACCCTGGACCGCTTCTGCGGCTCGGGCATCACCACGGTGAACCTGGCCGCCGCCCAGATCATGGCCGGCATGGAGGACCTGATCATCGCCGGCGGTACGGAGATGATGTCCTACACCGCCTCCAGCGCCCCGCAGGCCGCCGCCTTCTTCGACGGCCCGGCCCTGATGGACGCTGGTAACGCCCACCTGCGCAACCTGCACCCGCAGTCGCACCAGGGCATCTGCGCCGACGCCATCGCGACGCTGGAGAATATCCCCCGCGAGGCCCTGGACGAGCTGGCCTATGTCAGCCAGCAGCGCGCTGCCCAGGCCATCAAGGAAGGCCGCTTCAGCCGCTCGCTGGTGCCGGTTCTGAACGAGGATGGTTCGGTGGCCCTCGACCACGAGGAGTTCCCCCGCCCCGAGACCACCCGTGAGGGCCTGGCCTCCCTGAAGGCCTCCTTCGAGGCCATGGCCAATGTGCCCATGGACAAGGACGGCACCACCCTGGCTGGCCTGATCCAGCGGGTCTATCCGGACCTGAAGATTACCCACGTCCACCATGCCGGCAACTCGTCGGGCGTGGTCGACGGCGCCGCGGCCGTCCTGCTGGCCTCGCCGGACTATGCACGCCGCAACGGCCTCAAGCCCCGCGCCCGCGTCATCGCCATGGCCAATATGGGCGATAGCCCGACCCTGATGCTGAACGCCCCGGTGCCGGCCGCCCACAAGGTGCTGAAGAAGGCCGGCCTGACGGTGGACGACATCGACCTGTGGGAAATCAACGAGGCCTTCGCCGTCGTCGCCGAGAAGTTCATCCGCGACCTCAAGCTCGACCGCGACAAGGTCAATGTGAACGGCGGCGCCATGGCGCTTGGCCACCCGATCGGCGCCACGGGCTCGATGCTGATCGGCACCGTGCTTGACGAGCTGGAGCGGCGCGACCTCAAGCGCGGCCTGGTCACCATGTGCGCCGCGGGTGGCATGGCTCCGGCCATCATCATCGAGCGGATGTAAGACCCTTGGACCTCGCCTGGAGTGACGCAGACCGCGCCTTCCGGGACGAGGTCCTCGCCTTTCTCGACACCGAGCTGACCCCGGACCTGCGCGCCCGCGGGCGGGCCCTGACACGCGTCTACGCCGACCCCGCCACCGGCATGGCCTGGCAACAGAAGCTGCATGCCTGGGGCTGGGTCGCCCCCGCCTTGCCGCCGCGCCATCGTCGCCGCATAGTCTTCGACAAGAAACGACATCCTGGGAGGAGACGACCATGGCCTACGCGCCTGCGGACCGCGATATCTATGACGCCGACAGCCACATCATGGAGCTGCCGGACTTCCTGAAGCGTTATGCGGACCCCAGCCTGAGGGACGAGATTCCCGAGGTGTCCTACTCGGCCTCCATTGTCACCGACGAGGAGGTGGCGGTGATCATGGACCAGGGCGGGACGCACAGCCCCGAGCATGTGGCGGCCCAGGTGGCCCTGGGGGATGCCCTCATCGAGAAGTCCAAGGAGATCCAGGCCCTGGGCGCCTTCAATCCCGGCGACCGCCGCACGGCCATGGACCTGCTGGGCTTCCGCAGGCAGCTGGTCTTCGCCACCCACAGCCTGCGCATGCCCTTCTCGCCCTCGACCAAGCTGGAGAACCGCCTGCGCTATGGCGCGACCCGGGCGCACAACCGGCACATGATCGATTTCTGCGCGGCCGACGACCGGCTGATGGGGGTGGGTGTCATCCCGCTGGATGATCCGGAGCTGGCCCTGCAGGAGCTGGACTTCGTTCTGGCGAGCAACCTCAAGGCCGTCTGGGTGCCGCACCGGGCGCCCCTGGACCGCTCTCCGGGGCACATCGACTTCGATCCCTTCTGGGCGAAGATGGCTGAGGCCGGGATGCCCTTTGTGCTGCACGTGGGCGGGGCGCCCCTGCAGCTGGCCAAGTCCTGGATGAACAATGGCCGGCCGCCCACCAAGGACTGGCTCGGCGGGGGTGAGAACCTGCGCACGAAGGACGTGGCCCTGCTGCATGAGGGCCCGGAGCAGTTCCTGACCATGATGATCCTGGACGGGGTCCTGAACCGCAATCCGGGCTTGCGCGGCGCGGCGGTGGAGTTGGGTGCCGGCTGGGTTCCCGAAATGCTGCGCCGCCTCGACTGGGTGGTGAAGCACTGGAGCCGGAACGATGCCAACCTCCAGGGCCTGACCCGCACGCCGTCGGAGCAGATCACCCAGCAGCTGGCCTTCACGCCCTTTGTCTTCGAGGAGGTCGGGAACTTCATCGACCAGTCGAACGAGGATCTCTATCTCTTCTCGAGCGACTATCCCCACATCGAGGGGGGCCGGAACCCGATCGGCCGCTTCGAGGCCTCCCTCGGAGAGCGGCCGGCGATCGTGCGCGACAAGTTCTATGCCGAGAACTTCCTTCGCATCTTCCCGAAGGCGCGGGTGGACCGACGGGTCACGGAGGCCGCCTGACGGGAGTGTCCTAGAAGTTTTATGCTTATCACTTGTTAAAGCTGTTATTTTGGACACGTCGGACCGGCTGAGTGCGGGCAAGGGGGGAAAACCCCCGCCCGCACAGGGGGGCGACGGACGGGCGATTTAACAGAGTGGGTTGCCCCGAGATCAAAGTTATTGCTTTGTAAACGCTCTGACCTCTGGAACCAGGAAGGCTTCATGATTAATCTCATTCTCTGCAACCTCTGGTGGCTTCTGCTCGGCGGCCTCCTCGGCTGGCTGGCCAGCTGGCTGCTTGGCCGTAGCCGGCTCTCCGGCGGCGCGGTCGCTTCCACCCCGGGTATCGACCATGCTGCGGCCAAGGCCGCGGGTTTCGTGGTCAGCGGTGCTGACAACCTCGAAATCATCGAGGGCGTGGGTCCGAAGATCGCCCACCTCCTGCGGTCCAACGGCGTGGGCACCTTCGCCCTGCTGGCCGCGGCCAGCCAGGCGGCCCTGAAGGACATCCTCAAGACGGGCGGGCCTGCCTATGACATCGCCAACCCCGAGACCTGGCCCGAACAGGCTGGCCTCGCGGCGAAGAACCTCTGGCAGGACCTGCGCAATCTGCAGGACCGCCTCGACGCCGGCGTTCGGCGCTGATTGAAGGAGACCTGACCCATGTCTGATAATAACTCCCTCTCCGCCTGGAACCGCCTGCACCAGATCGGTGCGGCCCTTCTGGTCCTGCTTCTGGCCATTCTCTGGCTTACGAAGATCGCCACCCCGGCTGGGTGCTGTGCGGCTGCATCTCCGGCGGCGGTCCCTGCAGTGGCTGCGGTCGC
>JBMOEP010000078.1:0-7711 GCA_049314675.1 Phenylobacterium sp. | reverse complement strand
GCCCCCGCGGAATTCCCACTGCCGGGTCGGCAGGCAATCGAGGACCTCGTTGGCAACTACGAGCAGGGGCGCGCCGCCAGGTACCTCTTCCAAGCCTTCTGCGTGGCGCGCCACGGCGCCAAGCCTCTGTACCTGCTGTACCCGCAGGGGGCGGGAGGGCTCCACCAGCCAGAGGTCAATGGCGGCCGCGAAGTCCGGCTCCAGCCGGGCGGCCCGGAGGAGATCCGACATCAGGGTCCCGTCGCCTGGGCCCAACTCGACAAGCCGGACCGGATCGGGCCGACCCATCTGCCTCCAGACCTCAATCATCCAGAGGCCGATCAGTTCACCGAAGATCTGGCTGACCATGGGCGCGGTGATGAAGTCGCCATCGGCCCGGATCGCCGGGCGCACGGCATAATAGCCGTCGCTGGGGTCATGCAGGCAAAGGTGCATGTACTCGGCCACGCTGACCGGTCCGGAGCTCCGGATCCGATCTGCGAGTCGTCTGGCAAGGCTCACGGCGCGCGGTCGCCCGGGACACGTCCTCGCCGGATCAGCCAGGCGCCGAAGGCGACCATGGGAAGGCTGAGGAGCATGCCCATGGTCACGCCCATGGGGAAGGCGGGCATGTAGATGTCGGGTTCGCGGAGTGTCTCCACGAGAATCCGGCAGAGGCCATAGCCGGCGAAGAAGATCCCCGCGACGACCCCCGGCCGGGCGAGCCAACGCCGCTTGTGCGTTGCCCAGCGCAGGACCAGGAACAGGAGCACGCCCTCCAGCAGGGCCTCATAGATCTGACTTGGGTGTCGGGGCTCGGGGCCCGCTGCGGGGAACACCATCGCCCAGGGCAGATCCGTGGGCCGGCCCCAGAGTTCGCCATTGATGAAGTTTGCGATGCGCCCGAGGAAGAGACCGATGGGAACCACGGCGCAGATCAGGTCTCCGACGGAGAAGAGGTCGAGCCCCTTGCGCCGAACGAACAGCCCGACGGCCAGGAGGACCCCCAGGCAGCCGCCGTGGAAGCTCATGCCTCCGTTCCAGACCCTCAGCACTTCCATGGGATCGGAGAGCAGGATGCCGGGGGTGTAAAAGAGGACGTGGCCCAGCCGTCCGCCGGCGATGATCCCCAGGGTGATCCACAGGACGAGGTCCTCCAGACCAGGCTTATCCACAGGCGGTCCCCGTTTCGCCCACAGGTCGGCCCGGTCGAGCAGGGCGCTCGCATAGCGCCATGCGGCGAGGATGCCGACGATGTAGGCCAGCGCATACCAGCGGATGGCCAAGGGCCCGATCTGGATCAGGACGGGGTCAATCTGCGGATAGGGCAGGGCCAAGGCAGGTCTCCGTGTGATTACGGATAAATCTCTATCCGAGAAGGCCTTCGTTTTCATCCCTGATGGGGCCATATTACGCCCATGCAGACACAGAACCCCTTCCTTGATGAGATGGCCCGGCTGACCAACGCCGCCATGGGACTGGCGCAAAGCGCGGGCGAAGAGGCCAAGGCGGCCTTCCGCGTCCAGGCCGACCGCTGGGTGGCCGAGCTTGACCTCGTGCGTCGCGACGAAATCGAAGCCCTCCGGGCCGAGGTCGCCGCCCTCCGCGAGGAGGTCGCCAGCCTCCGCGCCGCAGCCCCGGCGCGGGCTCCGCGTAAGCCTGCGGCGAAATGATCCACAGGTCTGCGCCCTGAAGGCGCGGTAACAGGGTGAATCCCACTGTAGGGAATCTCCCGATCCGGATTAGCGTCCTCCCGACCGATCGACGATTCGATCCCAGCGCGGAGGTATTCGGGCGCATGGAATCTTTCCTGTCCGAGGACGAGGGCCTGTTCAGCCAAGACCCCTTGGACGTCGTCGAGCATGTCCTCGAGGCCGAGAACCTGCAGTTCGACCGGACCGAGCGCGGAGACGTCGCCTTTACCCTCACCGGTGGCTGGCGGGATTTCGGCCTCTGCTTTACCTGGCGGCCGGATGTGGACTGCCTGCAGGTCAGCCTGTCCCTGGACATGCGTGCGCCGCCATCGATGCGCGCCCAGGTCTATGAGCTCCTGTCGGGCGTGAACGCCCGCGCCTCTCTCGGCCTTTTCGAAATGCGCGAGGATGGCGAGATCCTCTTCCGCTTCGGGACCCCCCTTCTGCCGGGCGAATACCCCGGGCTGGGTCAGACCGCCGGCATGATCGACGTGGCCATGGAGGCGGCGGACCGGTTCTTTCCGGCCTTTGATTTCCTGGTCCGGTGCGGCAAACCTCCGGCGGAAGCCCTCGCCGCCTGCATGTTCGAGACGGTGGGCGTGGCCTGAAGCCGTCCTGTCAGGCGGTACCGGAGGCGCGAATGAAACCTGTCCTTATGCTCGGTGCCGGACGCCTGGGCGGTGCCCTCATCGAGGGCTGGCTTGGTTTTGGCGGGCCGGCCGCCGGCGACCTCATGATCCTCGATCCCTCACCGTCTGAAGCCGCCCTCGGGGCGATCCGGGCTGGAGCCTTGGGCGATCCGGGGCCCCGAGAGATCGCCAGGGTGGGGACCGTCCTTCTGGCGGTCAAGCCACAGGCCTGGCGGGAGGCGGTAGTGTCCGTCGCCCCCCATTTGCCGATCGACGCCGTGATTGTCTCTGTAGTGGCCGGGGTGAGGGCCGCCGACATCTCCGAGGCCTTCGGGGGCCGGCGGGTGGCCCGCGTCATGCCCACGACTGCCGTCGCCGTAGGCCGGGGCGTGGCCAGTCTGTTTGCCACCGACCCGGAGGCCGCCAGCCGGGCCCGAAGCCTCTTTGCCCCAGTGGGCGTCGTGGTGGATCTGGCCGAGGAGGGACTGCTGCACGCCGCCACGGGCGTTTCCGGGTCTGCGCCAGCCTATTTCTACGCCTTTGTCGAAGCCCTCGAGGCGGCGGGTGCCGCGGCTGGCCTGCCGGCGGACGCCTCCCGGGACCTGGCCCGCGCCACCATGATTGGCGCAGCCGCCCTTCTTGACGCGACCAGCCAGACGCCTGCGGAACTGCGCCAGCAGGTCACCTCGCCAGGGGGAACCACTGAGGCGGCGCTTAGCGTACTCGGCCGGGAGGCCGGTCTGGGGCCGCTCCTGAAGGACGCCGTCGCCGCCGCCGCCAGCCGGTCGGCGGAGCTCGGCGGCTAGTTCCTGTTCCGAAAGGTGGGAACCGGTTATCGCAACTGGCTCTAGTCGGCCTGGGTCCAGGTCTGGGCCTGGCAGATCACGGAAACACAGCCCTCGACCTTCAGGACGCCTTGTGCCGAGAGGCTCATCTTCGAGGCGTAGGTCCGCCCCGAGTTGGGATCATAGATCTTGCCCCCGCCCCATTTCCCCGGACCCGCCGGGGTGAAGTCGCGGATGATCTGGAGGCCGATGATGGGCCGCGATCGCAGGGCGGGATCGGGGTTGGCCGCGTCTCGCGCCGCCGCAGCGGAACCGCTGGCGCGGTCACGGGCCCAGATGATTTGGCCGCAGAGCTTCTGGCCGCAGGGGGCGATCCGGACCTTGGCGCTGCGGTCCTGGGTGTACCAGGTCCCCACCGGCGATTGTGCTGCGGCCGCAGCCGAGGCTGCGAGGAGCAGCGCAGAGGCAGCGGCGGCGCAAAAGCCAGTTATGAGAGGCGCGCGGATCACGCTTTCGACGGGACGGGACATGGCGGTCGGCTCCTCCAGGGTTGGGCACTAAGAATTTTACAACGTAAAATTACTTGCAGGTTGCGGATCCTGTCAATCCCACGGTCTCATGTCACGCTCCATTGCGGGGTGTTGACAGGTGAAAGACAGGTCAGGACGGCGGGGCGACTAGCTGCCCGCCGGCAACCGCAGGACAGCACGAAGTCCGCCCAGCGGCGAGTCCTCCAGGCGCACGTCGCCGCCATGCCCCCGGGCGGCATCCCTGGCGATGGCGAGGCCCAACCCCACACCCTTCGCGTTCTGGTTACGGGAGTCGTCCAGCCTGTTGAAGGCCCGGAAGGCCTCTTCGCGGCGCTCAGGCGGAATGCCGGGTCCGTCATCGTCGACGGTCACAGCAACACCCCCGTCCGTGAGGCTTACGCTCACCTGCACCCGCTCTCCATGGGCCGATGCGTTGGAGATGAGGTTGGCAAGGGCCCGCTTGAGGGCGCCGCGACGACCCCGGTAGAAAACGCCGCCGGCAGGAAGGGAAACCTCGATCTGCGATCCGCTCCGCCGGGCACCCTCAGCCGCCTCCTGGACCAGGGCCCCCAGATCCATATCGACAGCCTGCTCTCCGCCCTCCCCGCGGGCAAAGGCCAGATATTCATCGATCATATGCTCCATCTCTGAGAGATCGCGCTTCATGGCTTCCGTGGCGGGCCCGGGGTCCGTCATGGCGAGTTCGAGGCGCAGGCGCGTCAGCGGCGTCCTCAGGTCGTGGCTGACCGAGGCCAGCAGCGCCGTCCTCTGTTCGATCTGCCTCTGGATACGTGCCTTCATGGCGAGGAAGGCCCTGGCGGCCTGACGAACCTCCCGCGCCCCGTAGGGCTTGAAGGCCGGGGCGTCGCGGCCCCTGCCGAAGTCTTCCGCCGCCTGGGCAAGACGCTCGATCGCCCGGACCTGGTTGCGGATGAAGACCAGCGAGACCCCGGTCAGGATCAGGGTCGCCGCCGCCATCCACCCCAGGAAGATGCCGCCCTGGGTCGCCACTGCCCGCTCCCGGGGTGCCAGGACGCGAAGCACGCCGCCCTGGGTCTGGACCCGGATGTCCACATAGGCCGGGTAGCGTGTGGTATCGAACCAGAAGGGGGCGTCGATCCGCGCAGCCAGCGCCTGCCGCAGGGAAGAATCCACGGCGGCGAAGGCGTTCCGCCTGCGGGTCTCCGGCAGCGGCCTGTCGGGCAGGTAGGCGATGGAGAGGCTCATGGACCGTTCCGCCCGTCCCGCTGTGCGTGCAAGGCCGCCGGGGGAGGGATCATCCTCGTAGCTCTCCAGGGCCCAGGCGACATCGCCCGCCAAGCCATCTGAAAGTTGCATGGTCACGGTCCGCCAGTGGGCGTCGAAGAACACCCAGGCCACGGCAAGCTGCATGAGGGCGACCGGCAGGACGATGATCAGGAAGGTTCGCCCATAGAGGGTGGCGGGCAGGCTGCGCTTGATCAGCCGCCTCCAGGCCTCCGGCGCGGGGAAGGATCGCGCCATCTCAGTCCGGCGCCAGCAGATAGCCGATCCCGCGTACGGTCTGCAGGTAGCGGGGCGACCGGGGGTCAAGTTCGATCTTTCGGCGCAGGCGTGTGACCTGGATGTCGACGGCCCGGCCGCCCGGGTCGACGTCGGCGTGAATCAGGTCCTGACGATCGACAGGTTCATGCGGGGTCTGTGCCAGGCGGCGCAGCAGGCTGACCTCGGCCTCCGTCAGGCGCACGGGGATGCCCTCGCGGGTCAATTCCCCCCGTGTCGGGTCGAAGTTGCAGGGGCCCAGGCTGAGGCCGCTGCCCGCGCCGGAAGGCGCCTCGGCGATGCGCCGGAGGATGGCCTCAATCCGCAGCACCAGTTCCTCGGGCTCGAAGGGTTTGGCCAGGTAGTCGTCGGCGCCCCGCTTCAGGCCTTCGATGCGGTCGCTGGGATCCCCGCGGGCGGTCAGCATCAGGACTGGAAGGCGACCTGCCGAACCCGGGCGGCTCCGCATCCAGGCAGCCAGGGACAGGCCATCCTCTCCGGGCATCATGACGTCGAGGATGGCAAGGTCGAAGTCCAGGGCCTCGAGCAAGCGGCGGGCAGCCTCCCCCCCCGGCGCTGCCGACACCCGGAACCCGGCGCGGGTCAGGAAGGCCTTCAGGAGTTCGCGGATCCGGTCATCGTCGTCCACGACCAGGAGATGTCGGACCCGCCCCATGGCGGCGTCTTTCACCATGGCTGTCCGCCGCGCCTAAGCCGGTTAAGCCATTGACGGCGCGTCCACGCAGGGCTGTAAGGAACGGCCTGCGAGAGGAGATACGTTCCCAATGTCACTTGTTCCCTTCGACGACCGCGATGGATGGATCTGGCTGGATGGCCAGTTTACGCCCTGGCGCGAGGCGAAGGTGCACGTATTGACCCATGGCCTCCATTACGCTTCGGCCGTGTTCGAGGGCGAGCGCATGTATGGCGGGGAAATCTTCAAGCTGCGCGAGCACACGGAACGTCTGTTCAAGTCGGCCGAGATCCTGGATTTCGAAATCCCGTTCACGGTGGACGAGATCGATCAGGCCTGCAAGGAGACGTGCACCCGCAACGGGCTTGAGGATGCCTACGTCAGGCCGATCGCCTGGCGGGGCTCGGAGATGATCGGGGTCTCGGCCCAGAACACCCGGATCCACGTCGCCGTGGCTGTCTGGGATTGGCCGTCCTACTTCTCACCGGAGCAGAAGGCCCAGGGCATCCGGATGTGCTGGGCGAAGTACCGGCGCCCTTCGCCCGACTCAGAGCCGGTGCACGCCAAGGCCACGGGCCTCTACATGATCTGCACCCTGTCCAAGCACGCCGCCGAGAAGGCCGGCTACACCGACGCCATGATGCTCGACTACCGCGGTTATGTGGCCGAGAGCACCGGTTCGAATGTGTTCTTCGTGCAGGAGGGCGCCCTGGTCACGCCAACACCTGACTGTTTCCTCGACGGCCTGACCCGGCAAACGGTTGTCGCCCTGGCTCGTTCTAAGGGCTTGGACGTGATCGAGCGCCACATCCTGCCCGAGGAACTGGCGTCATTCTCGGAGTGCTTCGTGGTGGGGACCGCCGCCGAAGTGACACCGGTATCGGAGATCGGTGAGTACCGGTTTACCCCCGGCAACATCTCGCTGAGCCTGATGGATGACTACGCCCGACTGGTGCGCCGCCAGGCCTGACGGCCGGGCTCAGGCCTTCTTGTCGCCCCAGAAGCGGACTGTTCGTTTTGCGACCTCGCGGGGCAGCGCCTCATAGATCTCGCCATACTCCCGGGCGCGACCCATGGGATTGTTCTCCCGGCCGAGCACGAGCACGGCCATGGTGATGAAGATGGCGCGGTCGAATCCCGCCGCCTTGCAGACGATGGACAGGGCGTCGAGTTCCCGCCGCTCGTGGATGGTGCGCGCCGTCTCGAAGTCGGTGCCCGCCAGCTTCGAGATTGCGATCAGGTAGGCGGTGGTGTCGCCGCTCCTTAGGAAGCCAACCAGGACGTTGGGGCTTATGGTGCCTCGGATCTCCGCCGCCTTGACTGTCTTTTCAGCCCTGGCGAAATCGGGGGGATGATTGGTCTTGCGGCTGGCCAGGCGGTCCCGGCTCTGCTTGAGGGCCTCGTCCAGCTCCTCGGGCTTGATCTGGGCGTTGCGCTGCAGGATGACGCTGCGCATGCGGGCCTCAACGACGAAGTACATCTCATTCAGCAGGTCGACGGGCAGCTTGGCGTAGCGGACCACGGCCGCCTGCAGGACAGGATGTTCGGCGGCGCGGTCCACAAGGCGCTCATGGGCCTCGCGGGACAGGTTGGCCGAGGCGTTGGCCAGCAGCACCTCCAGCGTGCCCTCGCCCCCCCTGTCGACAATAACATCTGTAACGCTTGTGGGGAGGTTCGAACGTCTCGAGATCGCCTTGAGATGGGCGTCGCCGCGGGTTCGCGCCAGGTCGATCAGATCCTCTTCCGAGACCGCCCGGGAGAGCTGGAGGATGGGACTGGCGACGTCGATGATCTCGTCCCGGGCAAGGGTGCGGATCAGGCGGACAGGCGGGGTTCTGGCCAGAGCCATCCGGTTGGCGAGTTCCGCACGGACCCGGCT